>DETV01000074.1 GCA_002361775.1 Eubacterium sp. UBA3279 | reverse complement strand
ATCAGGGTCCACGATCTCAGGCACTCCCATGCGAGCATGTTAGTTGATATGGGATTCCCGCCCCTGGAGATTGCGGAACGCCTTGGCCATGAATCTGTAAAGACCACTCTGGATACATACTCGCACCTGTACCCGGAAAAAGATTCCACAATCGCCGGCCGGCTAAACGAATTCCGGAAGAAATAGAAAATGCCTATCTGCAGACAAACAGATAGGCGTCTTCATTTTTATTTACATGATGCTGAAAACCTGCTTATTTTGCATATGTGGCCGTTTTTAACATCACATTAACATCACGTAACGTTTCCAAACCTCTGAAACCCGCATAAATACTGGGTTTCTTTTAAAATTTCTATTATTCATTCTCAATAACACTAGGCCGCTTTTTCGTGTTACCGTGTATTAAATAAAATAAAAGAGGCGGGCTTTTATTAAATATACCACGTTGTATTATTATTTGCAATAGTTCCAAACATCACTCTAACATCACGGGAATAAATCGTATTATTTATTGCAGTGATGTTAATCAGGTATATACTCTATCACATCACTGATGCCGCAATTAAGAGCTTTACATATTCTATCTATCTGTTTCAGATTGACTGGCTCATTCTTTCCCATGGAAGCCATAGTCCCATAACTTAATCCGGTTGCGTCTTTTAGATCTCCCTTATTCATACCTCTATCAAGAAGCGTGTGCCAAAGCGGATTGTACGATATCATAATACACCAACTTTCTGTTGACTTATTTTTTTCTTCCTGCTATTATTTTCTTAGGTACCGAGCGGAAGCAGGAAGTTTCGGAGTCCGCTCGGTGTCTATTCGCTTAGTTCTTAATTATTTTCTTTTAAAATGGAGAGGTTCTTGATTTTTTCAAGTGCCTCTTCTTTATTTTTACTGTTCTCAATGATCAACACGACCATTTCCATAACGGTTTTAAATTCTAATGTAGTCATTATATCTTTTTCCATTTCTCTAACTCCTTTCCTGCTATCTCCTTGCTACAATTATAGTTTATCACTATATCTTCATTTTGTCAATATTTTTCTTCATTATTTTAGAGATTTTCTTCAATAAACTATTGACATGTGCGGTACATATGGTAATATACAAGCATAAACAACAGAACAAACATTCGCATAGACGGTGCGAGGTTTGAGAGATAATAGGAGGAAAATGATATGTCAGAACTTTTAAAGAAACAGAACTACGGTGTTGAGGTTGAATTTACAGGTATTTCAAGAAAAATGGCTGCGGATGCAGTTGCAGAAATTATCGGAACTGCAGCTTCCAGACCAGATCGCACTTGCTACCAGACAAGAACCATTCAGGATTCACAGGGAAGAAAATGGAAGGTAATGCGAGACAGCTCAATTCATCCAATTCGTAAAGTTGGAACCGAGAACATGGACGAATACAGAGTTGAATTCGTAACACCGGTTCTTAAATACGAAGATCTTGATACACTGCAGGCAATCATCCGTAAATTCAGAGAAATCGGTGGAGTTCCTCACAGTTCATGCGGAATCCATATTCATGTAGACGGAGCGAACCATACCGCAACTTCTCTTCGCCGTCTGGTAAATTTCATGTATAGCAGACAGGAAATCATTTACGATGCGCTTGCAGTAGGTGACAGAAAATATCGTTGGTGTCAGCCAGTTTGCAAGAATTTACTTGATACCATGAAAAAAGACAAAAACATCACAACCGATTCCGTTGAGAAAATTTGGTACAGCCCAGCAAACGATGGCTACTGTGGTGGAATCGATCATCAGCATTATAACTCTACAAGATACCACGCATTGAATCTTCATAGCTTCTTCCAGAAAGGAACTGTCGAATTCAGACTTTTTAACAGCACTCTTCATGCAGGAAAGATCAAAGCATATGTACAGTTTTGTTTAGCACTCTCTGCATGGTCCATAGAATCTGATGATAAAGTCGTATTCAGAACCATGAATGGATACACAGCAAAGAAAAAAGTCACTTTAATGTATAATATCCTCACAAACAGACTTGGACTTTATGGTGATGAGTTCAAAACATGCAGACTTCACATGATGAAACAGCTTCGTGAGAATGCAAATGCAGAACATGTAGCTTAATCACAAATCGGCTGACCTAACGGCTTTACGGGGAGAAAGGAAATACCATGAGTTTATATGTAGCATACGGAAGTAATCTTAACGTACAGCAAATGTCATACCGTTGTCCTGGAGCGACAGTCGCATTTACCGGATATCTGATAAATTGGAAATTGCTTTACAGAGGAAGCCACACAGGATCTTATGCAACCGTCAAAAGGCAAAAAGGAAGTAGGGTTCCTGTTGCTGTTTGGAATATCGATAGCAAAAATGAGAAGGCTCTTGATCTGTACGAGGGATATCCGAGATTTTATAAAAAAAGAAATGTATTTGTACAATTAAAAAACGGCACTAGGAAAAAGGCTATGATATATCTCCTGCCTGACTCAGCCACTGTGGGAAGGCCATCTAGCCGTTATGTTAAAACTGTATTGCAAGGTTACAAAGATATGGGATTTGATACAGATTATTTGTACGATTCATTGGATTATAATTTAAAAGAAGTGAAATAAAGAGGGGAAATCCCCTCTTTAATAAGAGGTAACCGTTGCAGCGGTTACCTCTTTCTGCCGGGTTTTTGAGTTCCCTGGCGAGTGTGGGTTATGGCTGATTCCTTGTTCGGTACCCTAACAATCAATTCATCCAGCTCACAATCCAGGGCTTCGCAAATCAAGTCGAGGTGTTCCAGATTCACCCTATCTGCAAGCTCGTGGTACAACTCGTTGATGGTGTTGGGTCTTATTCCGGTTGCCCTCGCCAAATCTGCCTGAGTAAGTCTCATCTCCCCAAGCTTTTTTGACAGTAAAATTTTAATCATGCCATTGCTCCTTCCGTTATAATTTAGCACCTCTTGATATATCGGAAGGACTTTTGTTAGATTATATCAAATACTGTTATAAACTGCGTGATATATTTTATACCCTGTAAGGCAAATTTTGAAGCAAACATATTTTAAAAAGCACCTGTTTTGTTATTATTTGAATGTATTTGCATTCATGTGGTCAGCAATTTTCTTCCATGTATTCTGGCCACAGCAACCATCATCATCGATGCCGACATTCTTCTGGAATGTTTTAAGTGCCGTCTTGGTATTCTTTCCAAAATCTCCATCAACGGCAACTCCGAGTATTGCCTGCAGGCAACGTACTGCCGAACCTTCTGCTCCGGACTGCAGCACTGGAAGCTGAATATTTAATTTCTCGGTCAGGCTAACTTTTGTTTCGCTTGATGAAGTGTCTTTTTTCTGTTCTGGATATACGGCTTTTCCGTTCCAATCGAAGATTGTGTAACCTTCTTTCCAGTTTTTCTTTGCGTTTTCAAGATTTTTGTACGCTCCGATCTGGCTCTTACTGTCGCCCCAGGTTTTCCGGATTCTGTAATATTTATCTACAGTTGTAGCTGCCGTCTTTGCACCAATCAGCTGCTTGAAACGGTTCCAGTCACCTTTTGCCCGGATTGCAGAAGGGCAATTCTTCGCACACACATCATAGTGGGATACCACATGATTTGCGTCAATTCCAAACTTCTTCATCAGCATCTTGCAGATCTCAACAGTGTTCTGGAACGCTTTTTCGTAATTATACCCTGCCTGCACACACATCTCAATGCCAATGGAATTGTGGTTGTTGCAAATTCCGAAAAGACCACCTCCGTAGTTAACGCCGACATGCCAAGCGCCTCTGTCGAATGGAGTTGCCTGATAAGCCTCGGTATCATCAACGTATACATGAGCAGAGTAGCCGGAGAAATTTCCGTCATGCTGGGCCTTTGCATGTGCCTTTGCATTTGCTCCTTTGGCAAAGTTATCTGTATTATGGATAACGATGTATTTAGGTACCTGATTTGCATAGCTGTTGTTATTGCTGATTAAACTTGTGTTAAGATTCATTGTAACATCCTCCTTATTCGCTTCTGGCATCGCGATTATCTTCGCCAGAATTTCCAATATCTTTGATCCATAATTCTTCCCTGCGGCCCAGCCTCCGCCCTGTGGATTTTCCTGTATCCCAAGCCATTCAACATATGGGGCTATTCCTCTTTTCACATAACAGAAACGAGGATCCACGCATACACCGTACAGTTTTTCGTTAGATGCATACGCTTTAAGATGCTGGATCTGTGCCCGGATGCCGATCCATGGATGAGAGAACGAATTCCCTTTCATACCATTTTTTGTAACGCCGATTCCGGCAAAATTGTTCTGGTCCAATGTTACGGCAGAACCATTAAATGTGAAGTTACCTGTTTCGAGGCAACTTTGTGCAAAGGCAATATCTCCCCTTACTCCTTCTGTTTTTCCTTCTGATATATAATATTCAACCATATCAATTACGGATTTAGGTACTGCCGGATTAACTTTCTGTATATATGACTGCATCTGCTGGACCGTAGCAACTGCAGTTCCCATTATATTCGTTTTCATAATATCCCCCTAAAAAAGGAAAGGGCTTAAGCCCCTTCCTTCTGTGAACCATTAATTTTTCCATCGTCTAAAAGGTCTTTCACGCCGCAAAACCACACATCAATTATCTTAAGCAGCGCATCTTCCGACATAATAACCTGCAGCCACTTTGGCAGTAATCCTCTCGCCTGCTGAACAACCCATTTCAATTTCTGCTGTCCCGTTCCTGATTCTTTATACATATGTTCCGCTTTCAGGATCAGCTGGTATACCTGTTCACGGATACCTTCCAATCCTTTATGCTTGGCATACTGAAACGCAATAACCAAAGTCACTACAAGCAAAATTAACACCGCAACCAGTAATACCGGGAACGGAATCTGTTTTAAAAAGTTAAGTAATTCCATAAGTAATTCCTCCTAATCAATGCTGTATTTGGCCAGAACTTCTCTGTCCATTTCTTTTTTGTGTGCTTCTGCGCGCTGAAGATTTTCAAATGCTTCTTCAAGCTCGCCATTATGCTCTCCTTTAACAATTGCATGATGCAGCCAAAAGAGCACACGACCCGTAGCATGTGTAATTTCTTCATCCGCTTTTCTCTGTTCAATTTTATATTTGATGCGTTCCTGCTCTCGTGCCTCCACTTCCATGAGCCTTCGCTCAATATAGTGACGAATCAGAGCAAAAAAAATGCCGGCAACACCTCCGCTGCCAAGCACAGATAGACAAAATGTTTCGAGCATTACTCTTCCCCTCCGAGTGCTTTTAAGAGCCGATCCAGATTACCTCCGATTAACCAATCCACCAGTTTTCGCATAAGAACCTCCTTTCGCCATTAATAGATGCCAATGTGTTGCGCCTAAAAGGTCTATCTCTCGCATGCACCATACCTTACCTCCATGAAAAAAGGGAACCTCTACGGTTCCCTCATGCTTACATACTCTTCCTTTACTTCTTCAATAATCCCTGCGTCAAGTCTTTCATCTTCGCTCGCTTCTACATTCAGCATATTTCGCAAATGAGAAAGTTCGGTTGCCAGGCTCTTGATGAACCTGCTCTGCCTCACTATGATTTCATCCTGCTTTTCAATCATATCTTCATAGAATTCCACAAGTTCTAAAACCTGGTTTTCATCCATCGTCGTTACCTCCACTTGTATCTTGGTTTTTCTTCACCAAATATCCAATACCTCAGATGATCATCCAATACAATAGCTAATAGAGATAGGATATACCATGCCACAGTAAAAGGAAGACATATCTGTCCAATTATATTAAAAGGCATATTGCTGTAATCCCATATTCCAAGCCCCAATACAATATTCAAAATGTATCCGGAAAGGAACTCAATTGCAGTTATCCCGACAGCACAGATAAACATCTGTTTCCATATGAGCATATCCCATCTCAGAAATTCATTTATCGAACCGCAAAACAAGAAGCAAAGTCCGCCAACCAGTACCATAGGCAGTGAGCTGTACCCTCGCCATATCAGTTCGATCATGTAGTAAATCGTACCTCCTATAGCGAAAAGCACAGCGTTTCTGCCTATGGTCTTCAGAGTATTCATTTAACCTCCTTGTCGGCTGCCATTTCGGCCAGATAGTCCTTTAAAACTTCGGACTGATATTCTTCCGGGATCGGTGCTCCGTATTCAATCTTGGCGATTTCCGAAGCTTTGGAGCAGCCTTTGATCCACATGTTCAGTGAATTCGCATAGGTTGTGTGATAGCTTTTGAATTCCATTGCACCATTAATAATCTTCTGCATATCCTCAGCAGAATAATACCGGCACGGATTGCCGTCTTCATGGTATTCCAGTTTTTTGATGCCAGCGGTCAGCTGAGCCTGTTTTCCAAAGAGATTTAGCTGATCTTCATCTTTAAGGCTAAAGTGTTCCTTTCCAGACGAAATATCAATGTCCGTTCCTGCAAAAACTGTGCTCTGGCAGATCTGAGAAATCTCCTTTTTCTTTTCTGCTCGGTATGTTTCAACAGAAAGATAATCAGCATTGCAGCCTTCTTCTTTGTCTTTCAACTGATCGAACCAAAAATCAAGATCTGCAACTATCTCTTCCTTAGGAACGACACCTGCAGATACTTTAAAATAGATTTCATCAGCTTCCATACCCTGTGGTCCTTCATCTTTTTCCGGAAGCTGGACTTCGTTCTTACGAATCCATACATCAGCGGAACCATCTGGAAGAACAGCATATGTAATGTTTCCTTGTGATTCCGGGCTATTCGTTTTATGCATAATTCAATTTCCTCCACTTCTTATAATATTTTTCCATAGCATAGCTTTTCTGTTTCGCATAACGGCTGATTATATTTTTAGCCATCGAAATAAGTTGATCCCAACATTCTGCAACCCTCACAAGAAAGGAGTCTGTTGTTACAAACCAACCGTTATATGCTATGGTACTCATGGCGAATTTACTACCTATAATCTTTTTGTTCTTTATTTTTTTCGCAAATCTATGAATTTTCCTGCGAGCCTTTAGGAATATTGATGCTCTTATTCTTGTTGACACATTCCGTATTGTCACTGTTTTTCCGGAATAACATCTTTTGATTAAATTCTGTCCATGGAACACAAGCCCCATATAGTCTAAATCCCTTCCTTTTTGTTTTCCGTTTCTGTCAACATAACCTGTACGAAATAACGACCAGGAATCTTTGATCTTTAGACAGAGTGTAGATTTTACGAATTCAATAACAAGCAGCATTGCCTTATGAAGATCTTTCTTATTAGAGCCAAAAAGAATGATATCATCCATCTGAATCATGATATGATAAATCAATCTTTTTCTTGTTGTCTTCCCTCGTCTGGTCTTCATTTCATAAAGTTCATTTGTGCAATAATGGTACAAATAAGATAGATAATAATTACACAGATCTTTCGACACCGGAGATCCTATAAAAATCCCATGTTTGCAATCTTTCTCTTTGTTCTGCACCTTTGCTTCAGAATATAATCCAATCAGAGTCTCAAACAAGTACAGCAACATATCTGACTTTCCTAAATCTCTTCGAAGAAATTCTAATATTTTATCATGTGACATAGAGGGATAGCATTTTTTAATATCTGACTGAACGCAATATTTAGTTCCTTCCGGATCACGCGACATCCATCGTTCGATGTATTTTTTGCCGTAAGCTTGTCCTCTTCCAGGTATTGATGCAACTTGAAAAAGTCCGACTTTTGCCGTCCACAACTCATCTGCCGCTTCCTTGGCCAACACCTCATATAGCTGCATGATCATTTTTTCAAGTCCTAGCGTTCTAATTTTTCCGCTCATTCCATCTACTATATCAACATTTTTCACAAGTTTCTCTTCCGGAACTACCATATAGATATGTTCCCTTACAGTTCTGGTCTTCAAATGCCACGACATTTCATACGCAATCTGATCGATCACAGATGCTACAAATTCCGGTGAATTCTCCAACCGCCTTCTAGCCTCATTTTTACTTATGCTTCCATAGTAAGCAAAAATACTCGGCATATTACCATTTTCTAGCTTGTCATATATAAATGCAGCTATGTATTTCCTGATGAAATTTTCGCCAGAAATATCCATTCTTCGGCAATATGTCTTCATTACCAGTCCTCTTTCTTTCTGTGTTCAAGAGCTTTCGGTTTTACTACTAACCCCCACCTGTGTCCACTTCCGCCACAGGGTCAGCAGTCAGTTTCCTGACCGCCGATGCTGGTGCTTGAATTTCGGGCATTCCGCCCCCGCCATTTTAGGGCTGTCTCAAAGGACAGCGAAACACGCTACACATCAAAATTCTCACAGAAATTCGCGCGGCATAGTTCCACCAGCTGTTACCGAGCCCGTTGTTCAGGTTCGCATACCACCGGCCCGCGTTAGACCCGTTGTTCAGGTTGCCGCCGGAAAGCCACTGCCAAACGTAGCGTGAGTCCGTATGATTTTAAAACGCCCCGGCTACGCCGGGAAATAAAAGGGGAGTTCCCCTCTTGCCATTCGGCAATTCACCCCCTACGCTGCTGCTTTCGCACAGCGTCCAGAAGCAGAAAGACGCGCGGCAAAGGACCACCAGCTGACACCGAGCCCGTGGACCAGGCCCGCATACCACCGGCCCGCGCCAGACCCGTTGAACAGGGAGCCGCCGGAAAGCCACTCTCTTAACCCGTCAGAAGTCTGATCAAGCTTGTCGGTGTACTGTCCATCTGCATATCCGGTACTGGATGATGCTGCCACTTTCGTTCCATGTCTTACAGATGGGTTCTCTGGATCATAGCCAAGTTCACTGATGTATTTCCAACTTGCCTGCGTATCTGCAATGCTATATCCACACTCAACATAATCCGAGGTCACACTTGTTGCTAACTTTGTGCAGTCATAACAAATGCAAGCCGTCATTACATGATTAGATATCTTAAGAATTACATTGCTGATAACTTCGTAAAATCCCAGGAACATTTCTACACCGAACAGAATGTATGGGTCTTTTCCAGATGTATTACTGTTCGGAGAACCGCAAGAACCAAGGACATTATCGCATGCACCTGTGTGCCATGGCATTGTAACGATAGTGGTCTTTACTTCTGTAGAGCCTACCATTGTAGAACCGGTAGAAAATTTAGTTCCTCCATTATCTACATAAACTGCCGAATTATTGCTGTCATAATCTTCAATTTTTGTAATGATGACACGATTTGCTTTTGCATGAAGTCCTGCATTTGCTCTATCATCCATCGGATTGCTACCACTTAAAGCTGTGGCATTTCCAATGGATACCGTGCTTCCGACCACCAAATAGTTTGCATCACTTTTGCTGATAATGATACGTTCCACATTGTTTTCAACAACAGTCGCATAGAACCTGTTGTAATATCCTGTGCAACCAGACATGATTGACTGTGAATTCCGTGTTGCAAAAGCGACCTCAAACAGGTTGTCCATATGGTTTTTATCCTGTGCAGTTGTTCCACAATACTGTGTTCCTTTGGCTTTGAATCGTGTAATCATTCCATTGTGATACTGATCATGCGCAGCGTTTACTCCGCTAATAGATGCAGCCTTTCCATCAGAACCATTTCCGGCCATATATTTAGCCTGTGCAACGAACGGTCTGACAGTCTGATCTGTACGGATTGCTGCTCCTTCCGGAAAGAAGCCTGCGTGATGTTCATCTGAGATAACAAGGCTTTCTCCATTTGCATCAATGGTTATGTCAATCCACTGAGTCAGATACAACATCCATGTATCTCTTTCTGTCCTGGAGAACTCATTGTCGATTCCCTTAATATATTCCACAATGAATTCTCCGGCATCATCTACATGGCCATTAACTTCCAATCCATAAAAAACAGATTCGCCTTCAAAATCATTTCTTCCTCTTACTGTGTTCGTAGAAGGCTGCGCTACCATGCCTACAGCATCGAGAGTACGTGTGCCCGCCGACAATGGTGATACATCAAATGCACTATGATGGACCCCATATTTTTTCCCAGTTCTCTTGAGATTAAGAATGAATTCAGCCTGTTTGTTTTTTTCTCCCGCAAACATACTGGCGGCTTCCATAAGTGCCACGTCATTATTTATCAACTGTCGAAAGACAGCGTTAAACACATCTGCATGAGCAGGATCAGAAGTTTCTAATTCGCGAAGCTGATTGTTGAAAACAGCTCCAGAAATATCGAAATACGACATTTTCTACCTCCTTATGATAACATTTATCTATCATTATCCGATTACTTGTTACAAAATATCGAAATACGTTAGAATGTATCATCACACTCGAACACGCATTCCATGTCTGCATCCTTTCCTTTCTTCAGAAACGCTTTCATGGCCACCATATCCCCATCTGCATCATATAACCCAACTTCAGAAATATAAGTGTTTGCCAGCTCATTTTCTGCCAGTGTGCAGCGATATCTGATTTTTGTATCAGAAAGAACCTCATAACCATCAACGTTCTTGCGAAGCAATTCATGATGTAAGGTGTTCTGATCGGCACTGTGTGGTTTTACTGTTCCACCCGAATCTACACCTCCATCACCAAAAGCCATGCCTACAATCTTTGGGAGCGATGAAATCCCCGCTCTTGCTTTTACCATTTTTTTCTTTGCCAGTGTTGTAACTGTAGTCCCTGCCATTTAAAGGACCTCCCTTCCTGAATTTAGTTTTACACTTCCATCTAGCCTACACGTTCCATCCAGTCTTGCGGCCCGTGAAGGAATAACCATTGTGACCTCTACTTCTTCTTCGTGTTTAACAGGCGCACGAATCCGAACTGTCTGCAGATATGGCGGTTCTCCTGCATCAAGCAATAAAGTCCCGTCTAACAAACAGTTTCCGTCCAGGATCTTATTACCATCACGCCAGCCCATAATTACCCTCTGTGTGCCTCTAAAATCAGCTTTCTCAGCATTAATCATATCAGGCAATGAAATACACTGTTTCGTTTCAAAAGCCTCCTGATTGCCGATAAACAGCCTATGCCCGATAAAAGTTTCCATCGGATACCAAGAATTAAGCTTTCTCGTTCCGTCCAGTGAAAAGTTTCCATCAAGAAAACCTTCCCACCATACAAAATCACTTCGTACGAAAAAGGAAGGCTTAAATATATTTTCATGATATACATCTGGAATCCGGTGAAAAATTCGATCTGCTATAAAATTCTCAGTTAAGACTGTATCGAATGGATAGACTGGGCGAAATTCTGTCGGATACCAATGATTCAGATTGATACTGCCGTCAAGAGCGAAGGAACCATCAAGAGAATACTTCCACCATGAAAAATCTGAATGATACGTCACTCTCTGTTCAAAGCTCTCTGTGCATTCAATAAGCATGAGGATAACAGAAAGAAGATATACTGTGTGTGATTGCTTCAGCTTATCGACTTTACTCTTAACTTCTCCTAGTTCTACCTCTGTTTCACCTTCTAATTGAACGCTGAATATGTTAGGGTGAGAAAAATAATGTCCCGGCTCATTACAATCATGAACCTGGACATCATAATCCGTCACGCCTTTTAAAATCTGTTCCATTCGCCATGGGGTCATTGGTGCTTTTGTGTTTTTCTTTTCACGGAGCAACCGTCGTCTTTCTTCATATGACAGGTCTTCTCTTACGGGCAGTCCATACTTGATCTCATGATATTTAAGTCCCCATGTAGCTGTATCGATAAACATCTGGTATGGAAGTTCTTCAATATGCGCAGTGGCCAGATCAAGCTCTCTGCCCATAACTTC
Source organism: Eubacterium sp. UBA3279 (assembly GCA_002361775.1). Taxonomy (GTDB): domain Bacteria; phylum Bacillota; class Clostridia; order Lachnospirales; family Lachnospiraceae; genus Oliverpabstia. Next base: position 24,333 of record DETV01000074.1, on the reverse strand, counting down.
GTATATCCATTTTCCGACATAGGATTTATCATACCAGCCTTTAGTTACATATGTCAGCATTCTGTTGGCCGAATCGCTCCATGGGAATCTTTCCAGATCTATACTCATGTCTCAGCCCCCTCTAATGTAAATGTCACATTACCGGTATCTGCATACTCGCTTGATGAAAGGTGAATGTTTTCTCTCTTTCCATCCATCGTAAAATCTATGAAATCGCTTACTCCGGTTATGGTTGACAATACTGTTCGAGCTGAATTGTAGCGAAGGATATTTGTTTCTTTCGCCGCAGAATAGACTGCCATCATTTCAGTTTTGAATGTCGAGATTACATCATCCAATCCAACGCCATCCAGAACAAGTCCTGTACAGGCAAAATCTACAGTTTTTACTGTAGCTGACTTGACGATCAGCTTAGACGATCCAGTAGGCAACAGTCTTTTGCTCCTGTCGTCCGGAGAAACGATATGGTTGTAAACTGCTGTGACCAGTGTACTTGATGCGGGCTGTCCGTTGCTATCAACTAAAATCAATCCCACTGTTCCTGGTCCTTCAACAGCTGGTTCTACAATACAGTCTCCAATCCCGGGGACTTCTTTGGCCCACTTAATATAGTCAGCATCATTCGCTACATAGAACTGCGAATCTTGGAATTCTGCATGGATTCGTTCATAATAATCTTCATCATTTTCTTCTTCAGCACCACCCGATGTTTTCTCGCTGTTGGTAATTGCTGTAACGCCATTGATCGGTGATGCCATAATTGTAATCGTATTTGCCGGAACATTCCCGGATACCCCCGGAGTGACCGCTTCAACCGCAAGGTCCATGGTTTCATTCTCTGCGAACGTAACAGTTCGTAAAGTCTGGAACTCAACAGCTTCCATCTGATCTGTTGCAGGAACTGCAAAGACTGTGCCTGCTGCCAATACTGTGCCATAAGCCGCCGTAACAGACACTGTTCCAGTTGCTGCTACAGCTTCTTTCCTTGTCACTCCTGCTTCTGCACCATGCAAATCCATCCAATCGCCCCAAGAATATTCCGGAAACGCAACCATCAGGCAGCGAACAAGATTGAACTGCACAAGCTGAGATATCTCGATGGCCGTAGGCATGGTAAAATCATATGGGAAATCACCTTCCATATCCGATATATCCGCCGGAAGGTTTCCCATCATCCTCTCCTGTATCTGATCAGAATCACTTTCTGACACGAATTCCGGAACTTCAAATTCTGGTCTAGCCATATTAACCACCTCCTCTAAACTTCTATGATTGAATCAACGGTAAAGGGTTCTCCATCAACCGAATAAACTATGAATGATACTTTTACCCTCCCAGTCCCCCATTCAAAAGAAAACTCTTCTACCGATGATGTCCGCGGATTGACCATCAGAGCTTCCTGGATTGTCCTTTCTAGAGAAAGTTCTACAGTGCTTTGGTCAGATTCTCTTGTTATATCTTCCGTTTCAGTTCCATGATCATCCGAATATCCCAGGCAAGAATATCTTTCTGTAGATACCGTTTTTACACACCATATTTTATATGCTTCATATCCATCGTTCATTGGCACATTATTTGCGGCGGTGCGAACGAAATCTCCTTTTTCAAGATCCCACATTGGCGATGGCTTATAGTCAACGTCATATTCTTCATCTTCCTCTTCATCCACAAAATCTGGAACATCCACAGTCGGCAGTAAATTTTTTGATTCTTCTTCCATATTGCCTCCTATAATCCACTTGCCTTGACTACTACATCTATGACTACAGGTTCTCCCTCAACCCATACGATAAGCACACGATCTCCCGGTTTTAACTTAGGCATAACCACCTTATGGCTATGTGATCCCGTTCCGCTGTTATGCCCTCCGTGTGTTCCTCCAGATACGTTTGTTGATAGATTGGCCAAAAGTCTGCAGACGGAATAATCCTTTTTAGGGATAGGCAAAGGAAAAGTATTGGAAACAAGGGAATAATCTTTCTTGATCACTCCAAAGTCGAACGAAAATCCTCCTCCTGAGTGTTCTCCCATTCTCGAATCCAATACCTTTGCAAGCTTTTCCATTCCATTTTTTTCCATTTTTGACATAATGTTCCTCCTGTCAGTCAAATGATCCATCGTCAACCCAGCCCCAGACATGAGTCTGATTCCAGTTTTGTGTAACCAGATGCCATGGGTGTGCTTTTCCGGAACCACCTTTGATCGTGATTTTTGCTTTTCCGGCTCCTACACTGTATCCTCTGGCATCTGGATAACTGCTGACATAATGCTTACCGCCATGGAAATTAACAATGTCCCCAACATCATATGATTTTGCTTTTGTTTTTTTATTCCCACTGCTCTTTTTTGCTGCCGGTGCTTTTTTCAATCCCAGCGTCATAAGCATTTTATCTACATCATGCGTAGCAGATATTACGATATAATACCCAGCACTTATTGAAGCTGTTTTTAGATGAATCTTGTCACCCTTCCGAATGATAGGAATATCCGGGAGTTTTATCGTGATTTCTTCCTTTGGTTTGCCATCATCAGCAAGAATCTCTCTCGCTTCTTTTTTTGCCTCATCCAAAGTATCATTGGTTCCCCTGGAAACAATCTTCTGTCGGATTCCGTAGCTTGTCTTTCCATCAACTGTAGCCTCAACAGGTGAGCATCCATCATCATTTGCTTTTCCGATGATTTTTACCCTTGTAACCATCCCGGTAGTGCTGATCTTATGGTTTACTTCTGTAAGATGCTGTGTTTCTTCAAAATGATATACTGTTTTATTTGTTCCAAAACCAACTACGGTCACATTCATTTTCACAGCCCGTAGACATGCCTCAATGCCACCTTTCTTTTTGGCTTCCTTGAGGATTTTCACAACCACTGTTCCAAGCTTTTCAGACTTATAAGCCAGTTTCCCATGCTTCACATTTGGTCCGCTGTAAGATGTGACCTTTATGCCCCAGCGTTTCAGCACTTGGACTATGGCTGACTTTGTCTTTACGCCAGCTGAAAAATATACATGATCTTGTGATTCCTGCAGATCATATAGAACATCGTATGCCTTTACCTTAAACTTCTCTCCGGATGTTCTCGCTGAAGGATTCCATTCAACTATTTTTCCTCTGGTTGCTTCGGCATTTTTGCCGCCATTATAGGAATACAAAAGTGCTGCATAACACCCAGGCTTGGCAAGAGAAGAAATTCTTCCCTTTGAAGTTTTATCGTTCTTGGCCGAAAAACTAATTCTGGCCGCAAGCTGGTCCTCTCCCTCTTCCCAGGATACATCTTCGACAAATTGCGTGATGTCGTAAGCCTTTTTATCTGCAGTCATAATGGCCACGAGGTATTTATATTTCATTGGATTTATCAATACTCTCGCCTCCTTATGGTAAAGTCAGTACTGTTCCTGGATATATCCAATGTCCGTTGTCGCTATTGCGCCGGCCATGTTTCTTAGCAGCCGCTTCAATAACCTTCTTATTGGCATTGTAGATATTTCTCCACTTTGATTCAGTTTTATATTTCTTACGAGATATTCCGCAAAGTGTATCGCCTTGGACAATCCTGTAGGTCTTTTTCTTTTTAGTAGATTTCTTGGTACTTGGCCTAGTGGTTTTCTTTTTCTTTTTAGCTTTTTTCTTAGTCCCCAGTTCCTTTGTTGTATAAATCTTCATCTCGACATATGGAACAAAAGATATCTCGTACGAATAGTCCCCATGTCCGCCAAAAGGCTTATACTCAAAAGATTTGATAGTAACATCTTCATTGATACCAGCTTCAGAAACCACCAGATTTAACGGTGTCTTTTTTGTCTGCCAGCTTTTCAGCTTGCTGGCGCAGGTTTTTGGTGCTATCCATTTCTGGTTTACGGAGGCAAGCTTTTTTCTGCCTGCCCCCCAGAAATATCCAGACCATTTTATAATCTGAGTACCCATACCAGATGGGTAACTCATTTTTCCTTTTCCAAGAATGTTATATTCCTGATATGCTGTTTCTCTTTTTACATCAACATCATCTTTTGGCATCGAAGGGAACTGGAACTTCGATGCCGAATTATGCAATTCTTTTAATATCGCCCCCATGTTCCCTCCTTATGTTGTAACAGGTGTATTCTCATAAGCTTCACTGAGCATTGTTGCAATTTCGCTTCCAAGATCGTCAGCCAGCTCCTTGATGTGAGCTTTAATGAGCCGAATAACATCACTGTCATTTGTATCTGATATATTGAACTGCGGGGAGAGGTTAACCTGTACCACAACGCCAGATTTGTCTGACACTACATTCGTTGGCACAGTTTCTTTCTCTGTTTTTTCAGAATCTTGTGAACTGGAATCTGTGTCGAAATAAGGTGTCGTGTTTGATACTTCTTTGCCAACGATTCCTCCGCTCGCATGTGCTGATATCTCATCATCAGGACCAAGAACTCCCAGTGTCCGTCCTGCGGATTTCCACAATTCAATACCTCTCTGTCGTCTGGCCGGCACCGTAGGAATGATATACTCCAATCCTTCCTCACCTACCCACGACAGCTCAGCTCCATTCAGTCCGACTTCACCGCCCTCTGCGTGCCCAGCTATAGTAGCCGATACAGATGATCCGCTACTTGAGGTGGAAATGCTAGCTGATGGATTCGTGATATGCCAGTTCAGCGTAACTGCAACATCTGCAGAGGCTGTGAAGCCCTGTGCGAATGTGCTTTGTACCTGTCCGGCACATTCCGAATAAATCGCTGCTGCATTGTTGGTCTGGTCGAGTGTGACATCAACATGTCCGTCTGCTGGGATTGTCTCCGAGAAAGCAGATACTACATCAGCTGTTGCGAGAGAATAAATCTCAGCCGCATTATTGGACTGATCTAACGTGATGCTCGCATGACCATTGGCCGGAACATCACTTACTGCGCTCTCAATATCTGCTGTTACCTGCTCCACAACGCCAGAAGTGTCTGTTGTCGTGCCTGAGAAGGTAACATTTGCGCTGCCTTCAACTGGTACATCTCCTACAGCACCTTTTGCATCTTCTTCCGCCTGTGCCTGCATTCCGGAGGTATCGGTCGTTGTATTTGTGACATTTACATTTGCAGATGCTTCCTGCTCAATAGGCTCTGTTTCCGTTTCATCTGCTGCCTGTTCGGTTGCAGACTGCATGCCAGATGTATCCACCGTTACCAGTTCTGATGGGATAGTAACAGATGCGCCTGCCTGCACTTCAATTCCATTTGCCGCAAGTGTCCCGGATTCCATGCCGAGAGCTGCCTCAATCTGAGCCGCCGCTGTATCGGAATCCACTTCTACATCTGCCAGATCAACTTTGACTCCTTCTGCTGTCACAGACATTTCTGCTCCTTCTGCATCCAGAGCCGACATAGCCTGCTCGATAGCAGCCTGAGCCTTGTCTCCGTCAACTTCTGCAGTCAACGTATCCATGGAAATAGTCAGTTCCTGGTCTGGGTGAATAACATACGGGCTTTCGATACCATTCTGTTCTGCAATGGTCTGCCAGTCAATTCCAAGAGCGTTGCCAATTTCCCACAGGCAATCGCCTTGATCAACCTTAATCTTTACATGATCAGCGGTAACCTCCTGTGTTTCACCCAAGTCACCAAGAGCTTCATTCAGCTTTGAAGTCCATGCATCTTTGTCAATATCAACGTCTCCATCAACAGAAGCTTTCAGTCCTTCAAGTGTCACATCTTCAGTTGTAGTCTCTGCCGCCGCCCTGTCAATCGCTTCTGCAAGTTCAGGAGGCAACTGACTGCGGACCGTTTCATACATTGGATTGCTCGGATCCGTAAGTGATGCTTTTAATTCATCACTTCCATTCTTCCAGATCTGATTAGCATAGTTCTGCCATGTTGCAGACGTATCGCCAGCAGCTGCTCCAACCTCAATAGCATCATTAAATGAATCCATAAGGCTTTGCGGAACTGCTTTCCCCGCTTCCCGGTAATCGTCAATTAGGCCCTGCATCTGTGTTACATCAGGTTTCATGCTCTCATACATGGTACTCAAGGCATTCTGTGTAGCATCAGTTGTAATTCCTAATGTTTTTCCATTGCCAAGTTCGTTGAATCCGTACATCAATGCGCTGGTCATAGCGGATGTATCTCCGCTCTCTAATTGTTTCTGTGCTGAATCAATAGAAAACTGCGTATTTTCCGCAAGGCTCTGCCTGTTGCTCTGAATCTTCTCAGCATATGCAGAATTCAAAGTGTTCGAACCAAGCTGTAAGCTCTTCGACAGTTCACTTCCTTCCTGCCCTTTTACATACCAACCAGTCATTTCGTGATACTGCTTATTCTGAGCAGATGTGATTCTTCCGGCTGATTGCATGGAATTAAGCTCTGAATACCACTGCTCAACATCTGCCTGTACGCTTTCCTTTGCTGATTGCCTCTGATCTCTCATTGCTCCCAGTAAGTCAGTGAATGAGCCACTTTCCAGATCAGCTGCATTCAAGCTCCCGTATTCCTGATTTATCCAGTCCCATTTTGCCTGTGCTTCCGATTCCTTCCACCGGGCAGTTATGCTGTTCATTTTTTCCTGTAAAGCACTGATGGCGCCTTCTTCATCTGCATCTATGATTCCATCTTTCAGTGCCTCAGAGACCTTTTGTGATAACTGGCTAGATAATCCATCCAATTCAACATAATCCGCTGTAGCCCATTTCTCGATGTTCTGGGCTAATGTCTGTCCCTCTTCCGTACCTCCGAGATACGTCTGAACGTGGATATGCGCTGCAAATGTCCGGCTTTCCAGTTCTTCAATCTTGCTCTTAACAAAAGTTTCGATATTACTTGTGTAATCTTCCTGTTCTTCTGTCGTAAGTTTAATACCAACTCTGCTCTTAAACTCCAGAACGTCATTGGATTCCAGTGCCTTCTGAGCATCTTCTCGAAGCTTATCAGCGTTCTTTACCTCATTTAAGGCAACTTCCACATTGGCCAGGTACTTCTGATCAAGAATTCCAGAAGCAATGTCCTGCACTTCCTGAGCTGATAGTTTGATGTTTCCAAAATGTTCTTCCAGATTACTGCTCAAAGCTTTCTGGTTATAGTTGTCTACTGCAACACCAATTCCAACCACTGCCGCTGTTACTGCTGCTGCCGCAAGTCCGAATTTCGCCGCTGTCGGAACCATTGCTCCCAGATCACTTATAAACGCTCCAACACTTGGCGCTGTCTGTGCTGCAAGTCCAATGCTTTTAATAGCATTTCCGATAGGCTGTAAGGTGGTCGCAATATTCTTTGCATTTCCAAGAAGCCCAGTTGCTCCTTTAGCGATCAGCATAGAGCTGAGCACAGAAGAAAGGCCTGCTTTCTTTCCTCCCGGAAGAATAGCAGACGCGCTAGAGAATAATGTTCCGAGGCCGGAAGAAATCAGATGTTTCCCATCTCCGCCAATCCAGTCGGCAAAAGGCTGACCGATAAGAGTATCCCATGCAATATCCATCTTTCCGAACATATCCGCATTCTGCCACTCATCAGATGCCGTCATGGTCCCGATAACTGTCTTCATGTGTGCTGCTTTTTTGTCCACAGTGTCCATAAAATCATTCAGAGCAACCGTCACAGCCGGCATTGCATCTGTAATGGAATCAACGAATCCTCTGACATAAGGAGTAAGTCTCTGTCCAAAACTGTTCTGAACGCCCTCTACAGCCGACTGCATAAGAGTCATGGAGCCTGCTAGGTTGTCCAACATAGTGTCAGCCATATCCTGTGCTGCATCTTTTGAATTTCCGATTGCATTGGAAAGATCGTTATAGTCCTGTTCTGAAGCATTGATGATAGCAAGCATACCGCTCATAGCTTCTTTTCCGAAAATGGTGGATGCCGCCGCTGTCTGTTCAGTTTCAGAAAGACCTCCTAAACTGCTTCGCAAATTATCCATAACGCCTTTCAGTGTTTTCATGTTTCCTGAGCTGTCGGTCAGGCTAATACCATATTTGTCCATAGCCTCTGCCATGCTGTTAGTTGGTGCTGCCATGTTAGCCAGGGATGTCTTTAAGGCTGTACCAGCCATGCTTCCTTTAATTGAACTGTTAGCCATAAGTCCTAATGCCAAAGAAGTATCTTCGACGCTATATTTCATGGCTCCTGCTACCGGAGCAACATATTTGAATGATTCACCCAGCATGCCTACGTTTGTATTCGAACTAGCGGACGCCTTTGCAAGGACATCCGAGAAATGCCCGGCATCTTTTGCTTTCAGTCCAAAAGCTGTCAAAGCATCCGTAACAATATCCGAGGTGCTTGCCAGATCTTCGCCGGAAGCTGCTGCCAGGCTCATGATACCGGATATACCTGCGGTCATTTGTTCTGGTTTCCAGCCTGCCATAGCCATGTAATTAAATGCCTGAGCTGCTTCAGTAGCGGTAAACTTCGTAGTTGCACCCATTTCCTGTGCTTTTGCGGTCAGATCATCAAATTCTTTTCCTGTAGCACCAGATATAGCCTGGACCTGTGACATCATACTCTCAAACCCTTTGTATGTATTCACAGTATCAGCCAGTCCTGCGCTCACTCCAAGGAATGTTGCGCCCTGTGCTATTGGATTCTTTGCAGCGTTTAAAACCGCTCCCATTGGGGCAGTAGCGGCATCTACTATACTCATAGTTGCCGTAAATACGCTTCCGTCCCAGGCTGATGCTTTATCCATCACATCATCAATGATCGGACTTGCATTATCATCTGCACCCAGTTCCGCTGTCCCGGAAGTTCCATCGAATGTGGCCACTGCATCTTCAGCGCTTCGGATTATCTGCGTGGCTGTATCGTCAGCTTCCACTGAGGCCACAGCCACTTCACCATTCAAGGCAGCTAAAGCATCCTCCACATCCATAATCTGCATCGTAGCATTGTCGTCCGCAGTAAGCTCTACTACCGCTTCATTTCCGTTTAGAACAGACAGTGAATCTCCAACACTATTTACCACCCCGGTGGCATTATCATCCGCCCCCAGTTCTACATCAGCGCTTGTTCCGTCAAGGGTTACTGCTGCATCCTCGACACCAGATATTTCAGCAGTAGCATTGTCGTTTGCTCCTATCTCAATATCTGCTGAAATTCCTCCTACTCTTTCAGCTGCATCTTCAACTCTTGAAAGAACCGGAGTGGCATTGTCATCTGCCGAAACTTCAATAGAATGCTCACGTCCAAGCGTTCGGTCTACTCGCTCTGCTGTTTGTTCAATTCCTCTGGTTTTTAATCCAGATGAGAGGATCCGATTTACCTTCTGGGCGGCAGTGGCCAGGGTGTTCATCTTATTCGTGATATTTGATAGGCCAGGGTCTGTATTATCATTCACAGATACAGGAATCTCAATTCTAATTGTTTCTCCCATTTACCATGTCACCCCTTTTTCGTATTCGCCTCGATCCATAGCCTGGTTGAAGCAAAAAGAAAAGCCCTCTCTCCAGAGGGCAGACTCATTACTTCACTTGGCAATAAACCTTGGCGTTGAAATATGTGGTGGAGCAATGTTGACTTCCCACCGGCCATAATCAGTTTTTTGCAGTTTCAGCCTTCAGTTCTTCATTGTTGAAGCCATTAACATCATCAATGATATCCATAATGCGGTCTTTTTCTCCCGGAAGGAGAACAGCGTCAATTACATCGAGAGCATTGATAATGCAGATGCCTTTTGCTTCCAGACCCTTTTTGACAGCAGGATTATCCCACAGTTTGGCTTTGTCTTCTTCTGTAGTGGAGTTGTAAATCAGAGAAGCTCTGTACTTTGGCATATCCAGTTCGTCCGCAACCCGGATGCCCTGGCGACGATTCTTGGTATATTTCGTATATTTCTTACGAATATCTTTTAACATTTCATCAGTAAGTGAATGAATGCTGAAGGAGAAATACCTTCGTTCATTACGGATGATATCGATCTTCTTGGTATCGTTTGCTGCATCATCTGCTGCTGCCAATAATCCTTCCAGATAATCATCTTCATTTGCAAGGATAGTTTCTCTTTTCTCTTCCTCTGTTAATTCCGGATCCATAAAATCTTTATTCATTTCTTTTCCTCCTGTTAAAAACGAGGGACTGATACGCAGCCCCTCTTAATAGAAATCAGATTGTCAGTGTGCTTTTGTTTTCAACCTTGCCGTTGCAATGCAAGGCAAAAGCTCTTTTCAGTACATCTCCAGTAGATACATTCTGGATATCGCTGTCTCCGGAAAGGATACACTCTCTGTAGGTCACACGTTCCTGTGATCCATTTCTTCCTTCGATAACTCCTGTAAACATCTGAACAGGAGATTCTCCGTTTGCAATAGCATTGATAACCGCATTAAACAGCTCGCCATCAAGAACTACGATTTCGGAAATATTTACGGTAACTCCTACGGTTCCATTAACCTCAAGCTCTCTGTTCTGGCCAAGAGGCGCATATTTGTAGTTATTAAATGAACCTTTGGTAGTGAAACTTTCAACCTGTGCAAATGGTTTTCCAGCAGAGTTATAAAGCATCGCGTCTTTGCCGGATCTGCTGTGTCTGGCATCAGTAGCCGCACTCTTATTCAGCATTATTTATTCCCCCTTTTCTTATTCTCCAGATGCAGCAACAATAGTGCTGAACTGGAAGTAGTAATTCAGATAGATGTGCTCTGCAGAATCCAGATCGATCACTTCGATATCAAATCCACAGGTGTCTCCATCAGTAGTAACAGTTGTAGATTCAGTTACATTGCCGTACTGGATCTTTCCTTCTGCCTCCATGGCATTGCAGATACCCTGGATAGCTGCCATGATAGTGGCTCTTCCGTTTGTATCGTTATCAACCTTTCCAACCAGTGCGTCAGCTGCTGCATTTGCTCTATTCAGAAGTTCATAACGTGTCTTTGTTCTACGGATTTTCTTCCATCCGCTGTCGTGGTTGGCATCCGGATGAACCAAGGTATTAACACCATTGTCAAGCCATACAGCCCCATCAGAAGCCGTAGAGAGGACCAGACAGCCTTTTTCTTCAGCTACTTCCATCTCTGTATTTGTAAGGATTTCATTCAGAACGCTGTATCTGCTAAGAGTAGCGTGTGTAACGGACTGGTTCGCAGGAGTAGCGGCTACAACACCCGCAATATACGCAGCCACCTGATATCCTTTCAGCTCTTCATTGCCGGCATTGGCATTCGCATTCAGCGGCGCGATTACGTTTTCGGTATCGAAGCTGGAGATGGATGTCATCCTATCTTCCAGTGAAGAGGAAGGTTTTGGAGTGACAATTGCCATTCCAAAAGAGCCAGCCAGATAAATTCGGTCAAGAAATGCCGCTACCAATGCATGGACAGCGGCGTCTTCTGTATCAACACAAATGGTGTTGAAGTAATATTTCTCCACTTCTTTTAATCCGGCACTGTAGTCTGCGTTTGTTACTGTCGGATCTGCGCCATCTGCGAAAGCGGACTGGCTAACCGCTGTAACGGCTCCTGATGCATCAGTAATATCGACTACAAAGTTCTTTGAGGAAGCAAATGCTTCTTTCAGCGCAGTAGCTTCTTCTGCTCCTGCTGCAAATGTTACCTTTTCAAATTCAGAACCATCCAGATATACAATGCACTCCTTCTTTGAGGAATCACCAAGCTTCTCTCTGATTGTTGCTGTAAATTTTGCACCGCTTGGATATTTTGTTGAAAGCTTTGCCTTGCCTGTTGCACAAGCAAGAGAGGCGCTGCCAACCGTACCACCGTTTCCTACTCGAACAGCGATAAGTTTGACAGCGCCTCCATAAAACGCTTCTCTTAATGCATCTGTGGTGCCTCCAGTACCAAAGGTATTTTCATATCCTTCAGCTGCCGGAAGAACTGTAGCTTTTCCAAGTGGTCCGATCGAAGACTTGAAAAGCGCTGCTACAACACCATCAATTGCTCCAAAGTTTGTTTCGTCCCCTCTTTTCTGTACATTGAAGAATGCACCGGGACGGATTTTGTTTTCTCCAAGAGAAAAATAACCTGCCATTTATTTGACCTCCTTTTTCATGAATCTATCAATGATCTGTTTCGCTTCCGCAACAGTCATTTCTGTTTTTTTGCAGCCTTTGAAGGCTGCTACTGCACATTCGCGAGGAACTCCAAATACTTTTGTGCTTGCATTTTCAAGTTCCTGGATGGTGTACTTGTCAGCGGACGGCTGTACTGTTTGTGTCGTAGCCGGTGTCTTCTTGATATCTTTTTCTGCCATTGCTTACTCCTTTCATGTAAGATCGTTGATTGTTACGCCTGATATACCAGGCTGCTTAAATGCGTCTTTTAAGCACGCATAATACCCTGTCAGAGACATCTGCCCCTCTCTAAGGTAATCAGCATTGTTGTTCATTTTCAGAGCTTTCACGACCATTGGGGAATCATCAAACATGATGATCTCTTCATCCTTCGCTAAGCTCTGGTGAAGTGCGGCCATCATCTTCAACCGCAATGACGGTTTCGGGCACAGGAGATGCACCGAAATAACTGCATTGAACCACGACAGGCTACTCCTGCAATGGCCATCTGTGCTGTCAATTGATTTCAGTCCAGAATAGAAAACAGGAGTATCTGCCGGAATGGTGTATTCTGATAACTCATCAATTCCAAAAACTATGCATTCTGGGAAAAGATTCTTAATATACCTGTTCAACGCCATAACAGGATCTGGATCCGTAGTTTCCTGTGCGGGGTATTCCAGAATATCGAACACAATTTCTTTGCACAGCACTGCGTTTCCTTCCAGGATGTAAGGTTCGCTTCTGGCCCATGCAAAGCACATAGGTGCCTCCCCTTCTGGTTTCATCACCACGTCCTGAAGACAATTCCTGATAGCAACTTCCATCTTCTCTACTTCAAGCGGGTCCATGATGTCGTACAATGCGACAGTAAGCTGGCCAGATGAAGACCGCTTTGTATCCACCTGTTTGTTGAAGACATAAGAAATCCTTGGATACTGGCTTTTCCCATTCCATCCCTCCTGCTGATCAGGAGGAAACTCTGTGTTAAAGATGGCCGGCTTATCTGCGTACTTGGCTAGAGTTCCGTTCAGAAGGTTGTCCTGAGATAATCTTCTATACAGCAACTGATTCAGATCCATCTTCTACACTCCCCTCATATACGTTCACCGTTTCCATTCCGTCAGAAGAATATCTGATAGTCCACATTCCTTTTTCAATAGCCTCAGCCTGAATCACGAAATGATTCTGGATATTCTGTGTTTCTGGAAGGAATAAAACTGTGATGGTGTCAACAGTCGCTTCTGTCACTATTCCAGACTGCGCTTTATCCCAGGTTTTATTTTTCGCCGAGATAAGAGATCCTCTTCCGATTTCAGCAAGATTTATAACTTTCTTTGTTTCTTCAGTCAGTAACATTTACCCTCCTAACTCCGAGAACAATGCCAGAATCTCCGGCATTGCAGTTTCTTTGATTTTTTCAACATAAGGACGGGCTGCCATTTTGCTTGTTCCATGTTCCAGGTATCCCGAGTAGTGCATTCCAGATTGGATTCCGAATATGCCATTTCCTCCACCGCCAGAACTGTACATATTCCAGTTTCTTCTCAAGTTTCCGCTCCTTACACCCGGTGGACTTCCGGGAGCTGAAGGACTTGGATTGGCCAATACCGTAAGAGCAGCATTCCTGAGTTCATTTGCACCCTGCATCATCTTTGCATCAACCTGCCGTTTGGTTCGCTCTACGCGGTTCTTTACTTCTTCCTGTACAGCTGCCGCTGCTGCCTCCGGACTCATTTCAGATCATTCCTTTCTTCAAGATAAGCAATGCCGGCAACCCCAAGGTCTCCGGCATTATCAACAGCAAGAACTAAATATGCTTTTTCCTCATATGCAAGAATATCTGACTTTTTGAGATCACATCTTCCAGATACCACAAGGGTATGCGTCAGGGAATGCAGTTTCTGGTCCCATAGGTGTTTTGTCAGCTCCCTCTCATTCGAAGTCGCCTGTGCAAGAATTCCATCCACTATAGTTCCCGTATCCTCATATGAGTTCTTTGCATATCCATCTACATTGTCCACATGCATCTTCAATACCCGGAAGCTCTTCCAGAGATTTCCCGGACGAAGGTACATTGTGTTTCCGAACATCATATGTCTTCCCCCTCTGTTTCCTCATGCGACATCATTCCGGCATAAAAATAAGGCGGTGTTATCCGCCCTGTTTCTGGATTTTCTGCCAACGAAAGAATTGCTTCGGCCGAAGCTGCACTGGCTTTCAAGTCTTTTTTCAGATCCTCATACATCTCTTTCCATAGTTTGGCCCGTTCCCCCATGGATAAGGAGAGTGGGCCAACCTTTGTATCGGGTTCAAATGCAAACTTCCGCATAATGCTTTCAAGGCAACGAAGTTTTGCTTTTTTCCATTGTCTCGCCGTCGGAACCTTTTCCGGAATCACCGCATTGTATTCCTCATCGCAGAGCGCACAAGTCTTTTCTTTTCCCTCGACCATTACATCTCCGAGTTCAAAACGCATACGGTCTTTTCCGTATTTAGCAATATTCCCCGGTTCGTACTGATATGTTCCAGGCATCAGGCATCACCTGCGCTTTCCTCCAGTTCCCCAAGGCTCTTCGCCTTAGTTTCAGCTTCTTTCTTTACAGCAGTTCTCGAATCTACTGCATTCAGAAAGATAAGCACTGTATTATCCTCTACAGTGTCTCTAATATGAGCTACAGCATCCTTCTGGTTCATCTGCATAGTTTTTACTGCTTCCTGAAGCTGAGGCTCTGTAACGTCCAAATCGAAGCCCTTATCTCCTTTTACGATTTCGATTTTGAAGAATACTTCTCCGACTGATGCCACGCATTCCTCAAGTATTTCAACCGGAATACCGTCACGAATCACAGTCAGCACTCCCATTTTTTCAAGAGCTACCGGATCAGTGACTGCTTCGGCCGGGATTTCCTCTCCGATGAAGTATCGTTTTCCGCTCAGAGTGCATGGTTTATTTGCAACAAGCTTCATATTGCACCTCCTTAGACTGCAGATTTGTAGAATCTCGCCAGATCATCGGATGTCTTATGCATATCTGTTGCCATAAGTCCTTCCACGTATTCTGTATGTGTTCCATTCTCGCCAAGATAGTTCAGAATCGGAAGCATCTGTCCATTTCCAAGCATATCCCATGTAAAGATGTAGCCGGCAGACGGTTCATCAATGCTCGGTGCGTTTGTGGCATAGGCAAGAAGGAATGCATCCGGATCTCCGATGTACTGCATGTTTTCATCTTCTCCCATGCCGGCATTGTTCATGATGGATTTAAGCACCACGATCTTTTCTACTCCGAAGAGCTGTGCCAGAACGTTTTCTGTTACAGACGCTGGGTTTGCAGTGCTTCCGCCATATTTAACTCTTTCAAGGATTGCCGGATGCACCTTCAGGGCATTAAATACATTGATACCAAGACCAAGGCGGTTCGGCATACGTCCCGTCTGCTGATTCATGCTTGTCTTCTCGCTATCAATAAATGCAATCGGATCAGAGTTTGCATTGCTGAATTTAATAAACTCATTGGTTGAAGGGCTTGTAGTGTCAACTCCGGAAAGTTCATTCTTCCATGCACCGGCTTTGAAGTAGCTTTCCGCAAACAGACGATCCTGATGGATATTCGCCTGTTCTGCAATGGTTTTTACTCTCTGCTGTTTCGGCTGCATTGTGGTTGGTCCCTGTCTTCTGCTGAGATCGGTCTGGCGAATCTGATCAATTCCCATGATCATCTGGTCTACCTGGCATACATAAGGTTTCATGCTCTCGCCTACTACTGTAGGATCAACTTTTCCATAAGCAGGTTTTCTGCTCCAGTTATCTCTCAGAAGATCTTCCTTGCTGAACTCATAGTAGTTGTCAGAAGAAAGACTTACCGGACAGGTTGGGAAAAGAGCCTTTGCGAAGTAGTTAGCTGCATTCTGGTAATATGCCAGAGCCATGTTTGTAAGTGCTGTGTGAGGTCTGAATGCGCCTTTTGCGATTTCAGACTGGATTCCTGCTGCTGTGTTTCTCATTAATATTATCCTCCTTTATCAAGATTATGCTTTTGCCTTCTGGTATTTAGAAAGCTGCAGTCTGCTGTAGCCTCCAGCAGATACATTGTTAAGAGCTACCCCGATCACGTAATCGCCAGCTGCCGCAACTGCCGCTTTTCCTCCGGTGGTCGCAGTAACCTCCTGCCCTTTCTTGATCTCAGCGGAAGCAATGACGAATCCGATGTCCTTAATCAGGATATCAACGTCTTCACCCTTCTTAACCATTCCAGCTTCTACACCGGAAATGTCATTATATCCACTTTCGATAATAGAAACGCCAAGCAGAGGTGCTGTGCCATCGGCAGCGACAACCACATTACCATCAGTATCGTATTTCAAAATAAGGTTACGGATGTCAGCAACATCTGCTCCTGCCTTTTCGGAAATAGTTGGTGACTGGTTGATCTGTGTTCCATTAAAATTTTTACCCATTATCATTCGCCTCCTTCTTAGTATCCGGCTTCGTCTTCATACTCAGCCATAAGCTCTGGATGTGCTTCCCAGGCTTTTGCCAGCGCCATGTTATATGGCATGGAAGGATCTTTTTCAATCAATCCCTTTGCAATCGTATCGATTTTTCCTTCTGCTGCAGACTTCTTGACTGCTGCAGTTCCGCCAGAGAATGATTTTCCGATTTCTCCAAATACGCCAGAGTTGTTGACCATTGCCACATTTCTGTCGAGAAGGCTGATCATATCATTGTAGGCAGTTCCACCTGCACTTTTCAGTGTTTTCAAGGACTTAGCCAGTTCTTCCGGTTTTTCTCCAAGAACTTCGTACTTTTTAGCAACTGCATAAAGTTCTCTGTCTTCCGCTTCTTCCGCTCTTTTCTCGAGAGCTTCCAGTTTTTCTCTCACAAGAGGATGCAGTCCTTTGTAAATATCATCGTCAGCATTCTGTTCTGGCGGTGCAAAAGATTTCTTTGTATCTGTTTTCTTTTCAGCTCCATCATCATCGAGAACGTCTGGGTTTTCCTCTTTTTCGCTTTTCTGCGGTGCTTTCTTCTCGATAGACGGCTCCTCGTTTGTCTCTACGGCAAACTTTTTGATAAGTTCATCATATGTCGCTCTTTCCTCAGCAGACATTTTTGACTTGTCGATTTTAATCATGTCTTCCAATTCTCCTTTCGTTTCTACGGATTTCTGAATGATTTCCTCCAGATTGCTATGCGCTTTCATCACCATAGGAAGATCTGTTTCGTCAGGCGCATCCAGATTCTTTTTGATTTTTGCAGATGTTCCCCCAGCCCATCCGGGAATGTATTCCTTCATAGCTGTAGCGAACTGTTCAATGCTTGTATCCATTGCACTCTGCTTCCCGCTGCTGTCCAGTTCTGGGTCGCACAGGATTGAATTAAGTGAATTCTGCAGGGCGTAACATACAGACCAGATTTCATCCCGGATTGCGTCCATGCTCACAGCGTTGATCTGTTCATCAAATGTCGTGGCTGATTTCTGCACCTCTCCGCCGATCCAGTTCAGGAATCGTTTAAATAGTCCGATTTCCGGGTCTGATGTTTCCTCTGCTTTATTCTTGCCTTTCAGCAGTTTGATATCAGCTCTCTGATTTGCGCCTTCATCAACGAAATCTACTTTACCTACTTCCAGGCCTTTCAGTTTTGTTGCCACAATGCTTCCTCCTTTCGCTTTTATTTATCAAAAAAGCGCCCTTTTGGACGCCTATTGATCACATTTATTTAATTCCATGCCACGCTGTCTGAAGCAGAAATCCTAAAAGATACCAGATCTTATCCTTTATCTTCTTCATACAGATTTCTTCTCCGAGCTTCTGGTCGTAATTCTGAGCATCTACGCATGCAGATGTTTCAATGATCTCAAAACCATTTCGAAGCACGCAACGAACCATTGTTGTCTTATAGCCTACGGTACTGGTTTCAATATAGCTGATAAAGTCATTCACCATGTGTTCTCCTATTGATACGCCAGATATCAGTTTCGGATTCTCCTGAACCTGCATATAAGACTTCTCGAACACATCTTTCGGAGACCAGCTGATGTATCCATCCGGATATTTAACTACATATCCCGGATTGCCATCATCTGAACCTCCAAATCTTTTTCTTGCTTCTTCAATGGTATCGCAGGCACCTGTTTTTAATGCCTGTGCTTCTGCAAGAGTTGCTTTTTCTGCCTCAATAAGTTTTGTTCCAATATACTTATTCATTGTTTACTTTTACCCTTTCTGCTTCCCCTTCAATGGAGAACATACTGTAAGTTCCATCTTTTACCTTCTCCCAAACATCCGCATCTGTCAATTGAAAGCCTATCCACCATCCAACAGGGAGCGTGCCTTCCGGGATTCCCATTGCCGCCATCTTCTCTTCCGTAAATACAACACTCTCGATCAGATAAGCAACCCCACCTCTTTCGTGCATCTCTCCACCTTCCCGGTAGAGATCAACGAACTTGTAAGCGGCGCTTTCAAGTTCATCAGGCTCTATGATGTCGCCCTGCCAGTCTTCCAGAGTTTCTCCATTCTCAGCAATAGCAACACTGGCCCAGCCGAATGCCTGCATTTTTTCATTATTTGTCTTCTTTACCTGGAACTTTCTTTTTGTTACCTCCGGCTTGTTGTCCGGTTCGTCCCTTATTTTCATTATTTCATTGAATGTTTTCATTTTTCACCCTCACATACTTCACCGCACATTTACAGCGCGGGTGTAATGGTGGAATAGACGTTGTAATCTCTCTCCTTCCGGATACCGTTTTAAATTCATCATCCATTCCTATCTTAGTGCCTTCAAGAGCTGCACATGATGCGCACACATGGCCGTTCAAAGCTGTTGACCACTCTTTTTCCATCTCCGGAAGGTTCCCTGCAGTTACCGCTTCCCTCACAAAAGCATCTGCGCCATGGTTATAGGCTTGTGCTATTTCCGATCTGGCTATAGTCTCTGCCCTATACCGCTGCTGTCTTTCTGCATATTTTGAAGCAGCCTCCCTCGCTTTCCGCTCAATTGACTCAGGTTTCATTCTCGGATGATCCGTTGTCAGCCTTTCCTTGATGGAGTTGTAATATTTGAGATTCGCCGCAGCCTGTCTCTCTGTCAGTCCTATTGTTGGCCGGATATATCTTGCCGTTTCAGCACTGCTCATATTAAGAGATTCAGCTTCAGCGATCAGATACCGAATTGCGCTCACCTGCTCATTACAACAATTTGTTATCAAATCTCCCGTATGATCAACAATCCAGCTTCGAACCCAGCTCTCAGAGCTTATTACATCTTCTGCTCCACAAAAGAGAGAATTGTTTTTCCACCCTTCAAGGAACGCCTGTTCCCATACAGGTGTCATTTTTTCTGACAGCATCTTCGAATAATCCTGGAACCATATATCAAAAAGGCTTTCCGGATCTGTTTCTCCTATTACGAGTTCTCGCAGTTCTCTGTACAGCATGACTGCTGCCTGATCCTGCCAGAATCGAACAAGCCATCTTACTGGTTCATCAATATTTCCCTCGAGATAGGCGTCAAGTGCATCCAGTACTCTCTGTGATTCTTCGCTTTTTTTAACAGCCCTTGATCGTGGCCGCATTTTTCGCATCATCAAATCACCTGCCTAACCTTTTCTTGGCTTCCTCAGCATCTTGATTCTCTTCTGGATCCACCTCTGGTCCATCAGGTTCGTTTGCTGTCTTCTCTGGTGCTCTGCGCTGTGCTTCTCGCCGTTCATCTTTCTCTCTGGAATCTGGAACTTCCGTTCTTTCCGGCAGGTTTGCTGCCTCCCTGACATAATCTTCCAGTTCTTCATCAGGTATCAAGATTCCCGTGCCGACCATATCCTTCAGGAATGTTGACAGTTTCGTGATATCCCGTTTGTCCACATCTCCATGGGCGAGTGTAGGATAGTCCTCAATCCCATCGAAATGGGAACCATTGATGTCTATCAACGAAGGAATGCCCTGGTTATTGAACGTCTCGCAAATAACATCTAAAAAAGCTCCGAGCGCAACAGAAAACAATTCTGTCTTGTCCGAGCTTAGTGCGAAGCTTCCAGTCTTTTCATGCCCAAGCATAATAAAATCTGCAAGGACTGTCTGGGCGATCTTCGTATCGTATCTGTTTATGATTGCATTGGTGTCAAATTGTCTTGTACCTCCGGTGCTCAGAAGTTCCGCTTCGTATCCATACGGAAGAACAAGCCCTTCGGATTCATTTCTGCGAAGGTTCTTTACCATCGTAATAAGTGCTGCATTAATTTTAACCATGTCAGGATCTTGACTATCCCATATTTCTACCCTTTCAGGAGCATGAATAACTGGCAGACCTGCAAGATCTCGCTCAATTCCGATAGCTTCAATTTCCTGGATTCTCCGTTTAAAATACCAGGAGCGATATGCGTTTCTTAAAATACTCCGGCCTTCCGGATTGTCTTTTACGCTCTCCGTTCGGAATAGCATTGCTTTACTCATCGGTATAGTAAACAGTCCATAATCCGGAGGCGGTTGCTGTGTCATTCCAATCAGATTGTCACTATCATCATATTCCCAGCGATACAAGGTATCCTGTGCTCTCGGAGGAAGTTTCTGCCAACCTATCAGTCCATCAGAGTATTTGCTTGACGATCTTCGGTTCTTTGTTTTACCCATTCGGCGCTTATATACAATCTCATGGAAGCTCCAACCGTAAGGCAGGAATGACAGGATTTCCGAAATGGTGTCTGTCCATGTGGCCTGCATGTCGTCCATGCAGCTTTCAACAAACTCTGCAGCTTCCTTATCCTTGGCACCATTGCCTCCCGGTTCCACATGCCACTCGACCTGCCGGATCATCATCTTGATTGCGAAAAGAATAGCTCCAACGGTATCGTCATTCTTTTCCATTTCCTGAAACACCTTTATCCCACGCATTCCGGACAGTTCCGGAAGAAATTCCTCGTAAAACTGTCCTTCCCAGCGTTTCTGTCCAATCCGTCCATACTCTTTCATCTTCATCACCCCTCTTTCCGGCTATATCAGCCCCAGTAATTGTCTTTGGTCAGCTCCTGTAATTCTTTGACTCCAGGTGCTGTGCCTGTGTGTTTCTTGATCTTTCCGAGATACAATGCCAAAGAAAGAGCATCTGCTCGGTCGGGGGAATCCAGCCCCCTTTTCTTCATTTCTTTTTTTGATTCTATTTCAAGCTTTCCGTTACTCGTCATTGTATATTTTCTGGAGGAAAGCTGGCCGACCGTCTGCTCATCGTCTTCAATTACAATTTGCTTGTTATCCAGAAGATCTCGCATGCTGGCCCACATGGCGGTGGTCAGGTTATTGTACTTTTCAGCTGCATCTTTACCTGCTGCCGTATCGGTCTCAATCTTTTCTGCTGCATTTATCGGAATAATCTGCATCTTATACAGCTTCTGTTCTTTCCGAACTTCCTTCAGACGGTCAGTAACACCTCCACCAAGACCGGTGTCATCAATCTGTACATACACCTTGCCTTCATACTTTGAATACTCCCTGTATATCTTTTTGAATTCCTTTACGATGTCACCTACAGTGGCCATCAGGTTCTGTCCTCGCCTGTTTCGGACTATTTTGCAATGACCATGATAATTACGATATATGATCGTTTCATCATCTCCGAAACGGGCCACATCTACCCCCAGTGATACAAACTGCATCCCAGCTGAATCATCAAGTTCTAGCAATTTACTGCTGCACTGCTCGATCAGGCTTAACGGAATAAATACATCATCTTCCTGATTCGGAAATTCTCCACGGACACGGACACGGACTACGTTTGAATCCCATCCATACTTCCTTATGAGCGAATCAATATTTTCTTTGTTTGTTCTACTGCTGTCTGCAGATGATACAGTGTGGCATTTATACAGTGCCCTGTCTCTGGTATGCGAATCATAGAATGTTCCAGATGTTCGTGTTGGGTTTCCACACAGAAGAAGTTTATTATTTGATCCGGATAAGGTACCAAGGATAGCCTCCATGATCGGATCCGCAACACCGGAAGCTTCATCAACGATAAAAAGCATATTATCTTCATGGAAGCCTTGCATATTCTCTGGCTTTGTAGCAGTCCTAGCAACACCAAACCAACGCTTTTCATTGCCAACCATATAAACATAGGTCTTTGTCCATTTCAGAAGCATAGAGAGCAACTCAGACTTGCTCATCCACTTAGAAATCTCAGACCAGAGGACATCGTGCAACTGCTGTTTGGTTGGTGCTGTCGCAACGATTCTTGGATATGGGAAACAGGTTATGAACCAAAGAAATACTGCTGCCTCAAGACCAGTCTTTCCTACACCCTGTCCAGATTTAATACTGACCTTCGGGTTTGCCGCCAAATCTCTTGCGGCTTCCGCCTGCCATTCATCGGGCTCAAAGCTGAGCACCTCTCGGAAGAACATAACCGGATCATTTCGCCACAGTGGTATGCTTTCATCAAGGAATTCAGAGAACTGTATATCATCCATCTTTATTCTCTCCTTCCCTTGCTTTTACCACAGCTTCGGCCCATGCACGAACAACTTCATTGCCCTTGCTTTCTCCGGCAATCTTCTGCTTTTCAAGCCTCAGCTTCGCAAGTGCTTCAATAGCCTTGGTCTTCTTTGACTGTACAGTAGAAAGTTCTTTTTCCAAACGAGCAATCATATTGTCCTTGTTTTCCATATTTGTCATCATGTTATATGTGTTACCCGGAAGACGATCTCCAGAAGCAACCTTTTCTTCAATGCGTTCTTCATAGAGCTGTTTATCTTCATCTGATTTGAAAGCTCGCTTGTCTTCAGTTCTGGCGAAGCCGAACAAAGATACTTCTCCATTCATATTCCGGTATTTATTGATTGCCGCCATGATTCGTCTTTCCCTCACGGCAAAGAGCTGAATCTGTTCGATCAGGAGCATTTCTTCATCCATCGGGATATCTTCGATCATATCTTTTTCAGACTCATCAAGGACGTCCCAATAGACAGAAGAATACGCTCCATGTTTCTCTGCGATCTTATCTCCCGGTTTCAGTGGACCGCCTTTGTTTCCTACAGCATTTTTGTTACCAGGTTGTCCGCCTTTATGGCGAGCGTTCGTTTTTTTCTTTTGCGAGCGCTCGTTTTTTTTCTTTTTTGCATCCCCATCCCAATTCTGGGTTGATTTCCAGCGTCGAACTGTACTGGCAGGAACGTCCAACTTCTTGGCAATGTCAACAAGTTTCATCCCTCTCTTATACATTTCCTCAGCTTCAATGCTGTTGGGACTTCTTGCCCTTGCCAATGGACACCCCTCCCTTCCATCATCTTATTTCGGCATATGCAAAAGGGAGAGGTTGCACTCCCTCTCCCCGCTTTTTGTTCTATATGCAATAGAACAGTATTAAATTTTTGTGATAAATTCAGCTTTAGAATAGCCTGTCACCCCTTTTGTCATCATCTTCAAAAAGTCTTCTTTTGAGAAATCAGACAATCGAAAGATCTCTTCCGGCCTCATTCCAAGCTGTTTGCTTATTTCTTCTACGGTTTTGCCATCATCCATAAGTTCTTTAATGATTTTCTTCATCGGTTCGAGCAAATGTGTACCTCTTGCCCTGTTATGTGTGACAGTACCGTAAATATCCTCTGAATGCTCCTTGTGCTTCACAACAACCACAGGTACTTTCCCGTCAAGCTTAGAACGTAATGGTTCCATTCCTGCAACCGTCCATCTGTGGAATCCGTCAATAATGGTCATGTCGGGACGAACAACGATAGGAAGCGTCCACCCATTTGTGAGGATAGATTGTATGAGCAGTTTCAGATTCTCTTTCGAAACTTTGTTCGGGTTGTAGTCATTCGGCTTTAATGAATCCCTGTTTACCCATTGCAGGGTAGATAATGGTGCTGATAATTTATTATCCATGTCGTTCTCCTTTCTTCGCATCACTGATGTAACGTCCATATATTCTCTGGTACAATGCCCGGAATGCCCTCATTTTGGGATCACCGGATATCAGTCCTTCGTATATATGCTTATAATCTGCATCGGTTGCTATGGCTGATACCGCCATAAAGAAATTACGGTATCGTTCTGCCACATGCCTTTTATGCGGAGTGTCGAAGAAAACGTCCATGTGATTAAAAAGATATATCAGCTCCTGTCGATAATCTTTCTGCTCCTGTCCTGCTTCCGCCTCTTTCCTTTTTCTGGAACTTCTGCCGAACATCTCGCTATCCCAATACAGGGCAGCCAGATAAGCATTCGGTTCTCTCCGTATAATCCGTTCCATAAGATCAGGGTAATACTCATTCATCTTTACAAGGCTTCTGGCCGTATCAACAGAAAAGAACTGAGATACCCTCATCTGTCTTTTACTTGATCCAGACTGCCAGAGGAACAAATATATC
>DETV01000003.1 GCA_002361775.1 Eubacterium sp. UBA3279 | reverse complement strand
CGGGTTCACGGAGTAAATAAATGCGAAAGAACGAAGTAGATTATCACAATTTAAAATACAGGAGGTGGGAGTATGCCAGGTTTTGAAGAAGTAGTAGGACACAAAGAGATTATTCGTCATTTGCAAAATGCCATACAACTGGGAAAGGTATCTCACGCATATATTTTCAGTGGGGAAACCGGTTCTGGGAAGAAATTACTGGCGACCACATTTGCCATGACTTTGCAGTGTGAGAGAAAGGGGATTGATCCTTGTCTGGAATGCAGTTCCTGCAAGAGAGCCATGAGCAAGAATCATCCTGATATTATTCATGTGACTCACGAGAAACCGAATTCTATCGGTATTGAGGATATCAGAACCCAGCTGATTGACGATGTGGCTATTAAGCCGTATTGCAGTTCTTACAAAATTTATATTGTAGCGGAAGCTGAGAAACTGACTCTTCAGGCACAGAATGCGCTGCTGAAGACCATTGAGGAGCCTCCGGCATATGCCATTATTTTATTGCTGACCAGCAATATGGATGCATTGCTGCCTACGATTACTTCCCGCTGTGTGAAGCTGTCTCTTCGTCCGGTAAAGGAGAGTATGGTGAAAGAGTATCTTATGGAAAAATTACATTTGCCGGATTATCAGGCACAAATGGACGCATCATTTTCTCAGGGAAATATCGGAAAGGCGAGACAGATGGCAGAATCAGATGAATTCAGCGTGATCACAGATCAGGCGTTACGTATTTTAAAGAAATCCAATGAACTGGAATTATATGAATTGGTGGATATGATTAAACAATTATCCGGCGATAAGCAGAATATTTATGAGTATCTGGACTTATTCATTATGTGGTTCAGAGATGTGCTTCTTTTTAAAGCAACAAAAGAAGTAGACGGGCTGGTATTTAAAGATCAGCTTAATTATATTAAGGAACGGGCAAGTCGCAGCTCTTATGAAGGGATTGAAGATATTATCAATGCCGTGGAGAAAGCCAAGGAACGTTTGCATGCAAATGTAAACTTTGATCTGGTGATGGAATTGCTGTTCATGACAATCAGGGAGAATTAGAATGGTAAAAATTATTGGAGTCCGGTTTCGGAATGTAGGAAAGATATATTACTTTAACCCCAAAAGTTTTCAGATCAAACAGGGAGATCATGTAATTGTGGAAACTGCCAGAGGGGTAGAATACGGGACAGTTGTTCTGGGACCGAAGGAAGTGGATGAAAAGGATGTGATTCAGCCTTTAAAGGATGTAATTCGTCTTGCTACGCCAAAGGATGACGCCAGAGAAGAAAGTAACAGAAAAAGAGAGAAAGAGGCGTATCAGATCTGTCTGAAGAAAATCAGAGCGCATGAACTGGATATGAAGCTTATTGATGTGGAATACACCTTTGATAACAATAAAGTATTGTTTTATTTTACCGCAGATGGAAGAATTGATTTCAGGGAATTGGTAAAAGATCTGGCGGCTATTTTCAAGACAAGAATTGAGCTGCGCCAGATTGGTGTGCGAGATGAAACAAAGATTCTGGGTGGTATGGGTATTTGTGGAAGACCTTTGTGCTGCCATACGTATCTTTCAGAATTTGCTCCGGTTTCCATTAAAATGGCAAAGGAACAAAATCTGTCTCTGAATCCCACAAAGATTTCTGGTGTATGCGGAAGATTGATGTGCTGCCTGAAAAATGAGCAGGAAACATATGAATATCTGAATAAGAAGCTTCCGAATACAGGAGATATGGTAACTACTCCGGAAGGAATCAAAGGAGAGGTTCAGAGTGTGAATGTACTTCGGCAGCAGGTGAAAGTTATTGTTGATATCAATGACGAGAAGGAAATCCGGGAATACAAAGTGGATGAATTAAAGTTTAAGCCGAGACATAAGAAGGAAAAAATGAAGCTGACCAAAGAAGAGTTGAAGGAACTGGAAAAGCTGGAAAAAGAAAATTAGAAAGGGAATCCATCAAAGATGACAGTGGAATTAAAGGAACATGAACGTCTGGACGACCTGCAGAATGGGTATTTTATTATTCAGAATACCCAGGATTTCTGTTATGGGATTGATGCGGTACTTCTTTCCGGATTTGCAAAGGTAAAACCGGGAGAAAATGCATTGGATTTGGGTACCGGTACAGGAATTATTCCTATTTTGCTGAAAGCAAAAACGCAGGGAGAGCATTTTACCGGTCTGGAGATTCAGGAGCAGAGCGCAAAAATGGCAAGACGAAGTGTGGCTTACAATCATCTGGAGGATTCGGTGACGATTGAAACAGGAGATATTAAAGAAGCCTCTGCCCTATTTGGCAAGGCTTCTTTTTCTGTAGTTACCTGTAACCCTCCTTATATGACAGGAAATCATGGACTGACAAATCCTCATTTGCCGAAGGCGATTGCCCGCCATGAGGTACTATGTACTTTGGAGGACGTTATTCGTGAATCCGCACAGGTATTGAAGCCAAAAGGACGTTTTTATATGGTACACAGGCCATTTCGGCTGGCGGAAATTATGGGAACTATGATGAAATACAATCTGGAACCCAAGCGGATGCAGTTGGTATATCCGTTTGTGGATAAAGAGCCAAATATGGTTTTGATCGAGGGATTGTTGGGTGGAAAATCCAGGATAACGGTGGAAAAACCGTTGATCGTGTATGAAAAACCGGGAGTATATACCAGAGAAATACGGGAGATTTATGGAGATGGAAGGTAAATTATATTTGTGTGCCACACCGATAGGGAATCTGGAAGATATTACCTTTCGGGTGTTGAGAATTTTGAAAGAAGTGGATCTGATTGCAGCGGAAGATACGAGAAACAGTATCAAACTTTTAAATCATTTTGAAATAAAAACCCCTATGACCAGTTACCATGAATACAATAAAATAGAGAAAGGCCGGTATCTGGTGGGACTGATGGAGCAAGGGCAGCAGATAGCTCTGATCACAGATGCAGGTACGCCGGGTATTTCTGATCCGGGAGAAGAACTGGTTGCCATGTGTCACCAGGCAGGTATCCCGGTAACTTCTCTGCCGGGACCGGCAGCGTGTATTACTGCTTTGACTATTTCCGGACTATCTACCAGAAGATTTGCTTTTGAGGCGTTTTTACCTTCCGATAAGAAGGAAAAACAGGCAATCCTGGAAGAATTGAAAGATGAAACCAGAACAACCATTCTCTACGAAGCGCCTCATCGGTTGGTAAAAACACTGGAAGAATTGTATGAAACACTGGGCAACCGAAGAGTGACCATATGCCGGGAATTGACAAAAAAGCATGAGACAGCATTTCTTACCACTTTGGCAGAGGCGTTGGAACATTACCGCAAGGAATCTCCCCGGGGAGAGTGCGTAATTGTTATGGAGGGGCGCAGCAGGCAAGAGATGGAGCAGGAGAAACAGAAAGCCTGGGAGAGCATGAGCCTGGAGGAACATATGAAAATGTATGAAGAGAAAGGCGTTCAGAGGAAGGAAGCCATGAAACTGGTGGCGAAAGACCGGGGGGTGTCGAAGAGAGACGTATATCAGGGGTTATTGGAAACTTCTGAAAAATGATTTTGGGCAGGTTATAGAAAAATTCTATAGCCTGTTTTTTTGGATTTGCCATAGGATTTTTTTGTATATTTATAATTTAAAACAGAGAAAAAATCTGATAGAATGATTTAAAGGAGTGAAGTGTATGATCTATATAGCAATCTGTGATGATGACAAAAAATCTGTAGAAGTGTTGGAAAAGAAGGTTTCTGCGTGGTTGAAGGAAAACCATAAGATATACCCAAAACAGCCAGGAAAATGATGAATTTTTCAGCGTTTTGGGCATATAGCAAGTGTGCATATGAAATAAATCCCGTGTAACGTCGATTTTTTGGGTATATAAGAAAAGTGATATATATGTATGCCCAAACAGGAGCAAATAGTAAGGTTCAGAAGAAAAAATTTGGGCATAGGACAAGGAAGTGAATCCTATATGCCCAATTATCAAATATTATACGTCAAATAAATAGATTTTCTCTCTGCACCGTGGTAAAATGAACAAAATAAATCGTAACAGTTCAGCCATACAGATGTCCGCTTGCAAAAATATGCAAGCATATTTTGTGCTTCCGTACACTGTATGGCTGAATTGTTACAATAAATTGCAAAATACGGGAGGAGTTTTATGGTAACACGAAAACTGGCACGAAATGGTATGCGAGGCAGGAAGAAAACAACAACGTTGCTCGTTCTGGTTCTTACCTTTACATTTCTTTTTATTGTATCGGCAATTTTGTTGGAAACCAGTATGACGAAAACAAAGCAGCAGCAGCGCCAGCAGTTGTATGGAGGCTGGCATACGGCCTATATGGAGGCTTCTCCTGAGATTTGTGAGCAGTTGGCGGAAGAACCGGAAGTTTCCCGGATGGTAAAAACGAAGCTTCTGGGAGAAAATCCGGTGGCAGGAATGGTGGGAACCATCAATCAGGATTTTATGGATATGGGAAATCTGACTCTGGTGCAGGGACGGCTTCCGGAAGCGGAGGATGAGATTTTATTGGAGGCCAGTGTGGTAGACAGGCTGGGAATTGACGATCCTCTGGGGGAAAATATGGAACTGGAGATTCAAAGACCGCTGGTGGTGGAGGATTTGATGGCCAGCTTTTTACAGGAGGTGGAGGATGCCGGGGCAGACAGTGATAAGATGTCGGGATTTCGGAGAATCCTCAATGATAAAGAGATTATTGGAAGATTAGAGCTGAATCTGAAAAGCCAGTATTGTGGCTGGGCCACAACTGAACAGGCAAAGGATGTGGAATATATTGAAAAAAACGGTACCCTCTATGAACGGCAGATTGATATGAAAGCAGAGTATAAGATTGTGGGAGTGATACAGTCCTACTCTGCTTTCTGGGATATCGGAACGTATGCGGTACCAAATGTATTTTTGTCAGAAGCAGGGGGGAATCAGATCGAAGAAGCTTTGCACACTACGTCTTTGGTTGATCTGTCGGAACTTTCATTGCTGTCGGATGTATTTCTGGAATCCGACAAGTGGGAAGGAGAGCTGAGAGATGAGCTGGCAAAAAAATATGAACAGGAGAAGAAGCAGGAAAGTGACAGCAGACGGGTTTTGAGAAGAAATCAGTATGCCTATCCGGAATCGGGAGCAGAAAGCGAAGGAACCATCACGTTTCTGGTGGTAGCCGTGATATTTGTGGTGGCATTCTGTGCGGTTTTGCAGATTTTTCTGACACAGATCAAAAGAAGAACCCGGAAGATTGCCCTGTTAAAATCCGTGGGAAGTACCACGGAACAGATTGTAGGTATGCTCTTTTGGGAGGGGATTTATCTTTTGTGCTACAGTATGCCGCCGGGAATCCTGGCTGGCTTTGGCGTTGGCTGGGGCGCAGTACAGTTTTTGCAAAAAGGAATGGGGATGGATGTGGATTTCCACATGGATCTGGGGATGCTGCTTGTGGGGATTTTACTTGGCTGTGGGGCGTTATTTGCAGGAATGACCATTCCTGTTTTGAAAGCCGTACACGTTCCTCTTGTGGGTGCGATTACTGTCAGTACAAAGAATCGGAGAAAAAAGAGTATCCGGGAAAGACGGAAGGGACGTTCCAAAAGAAAATCTCAGCGTCTTACCTATGCCAGAATAAGCAAAACTCATGAGCGGCTAAACTGGAAAAGCCGGGTGCTTACAGGAGTTATATCTGTTGTAACTTTGGTTCTGATACTTTCTGCAATTTATCTGGGATATCTTTCCTTTGCCCCTTATCGGGAAATCGTTGAGGAGCAGAAACGTCCCAATTATGTGTTGAAGGCTGCCCATGGGTATGATGCGCGGCAATTAAAAGCCATGGGAGAAAATCTTGAAGAGATGATACCGGGCAGTCAGGTGGAAGCATATCAGAGACTGAATAAAGTGGGACTTTCCTATGAGGGGATGGATGAAAGCTCTCTGATCACTGCTTATAAAAAATATCTTCCCAAGAACCGATATGAGGAATTTATCGGTTCGGAGCCTACGGGAACGAAGGCTATGCGGGGGATTGGAGATCTGGGGAAATTTCCCGGCAGTTTGCAGACTACTCTTTTTAGCGTGAATCCTTTCGGAGAACTGGGGAAGGCTCTGCAAAAAATGGTGACCGTGGGAAATGTGGATCAGAGATCATTTGATATTGGAGAAGGGGTGATTCTGGCAATTCCTCTGTATGAAGAGGGTAATTCAAAGGGGAATGGAGAGGAAAATACTGATACCATACAGGAGGATGAAATGTTTTCCCATGTGCTGGAAGAAATTGGCGGATATCAGCTTTCATATGATAAAGAAGACAGAGGCAGGATGATTGCAGATTCCACAATAGAACCGGGAGATAAGATCTGGCTCTCAGTGGAACGGCAGGAAATGACAGCCACTCCTAAACCGGTTAGCTACGATTCCTGGGAAGTACAGGTGGATGGAATTATTTACTATACCCCGGGGGAGAAAAGATTTCCATTTTTTAAAGATAAGAATGGATTTATGGTTTTCGGCTCTCCTTTATTTATGAAAAAATTGTCCATCAAAACGTCGGATGATCCCATGTATTATTATACGGAAGAACAGTTTGAATTTGTACTTACCCAGTGTCCCGACAGTTTCGGGGAAACTTATATGAATGTTTATACCAATGACAGAGCAAATGCTGTGGAGATGGCTACTCAGGTTATGAAGTATGGAAAAGGCTATGCCATGGAATTTGTCAACTACAATGAGGAAAACTGGAACCTGTATTATAAAGCGTTAAATACGGCTCTGATTCTGGGGGTATTCGGTGCGGCGTCGGTGCTGATCGCCCTGGTGATTTTATGGAATATCCATATGTCATCCTTTGAGCAGGAGAGAGGACGGCTGGGTGTTTTGCAGGCGTTGGGTGTGACAAACCGGGAAATATCCCTCCGGTATCTGGGGAGCGGAGTAAAAACAGGAATATTTTCTCTGGCAGCCGCCCATATCTGTCTGGGAGTGGTTCTGTTATTTACTGGTGGGAATTTTTATGAACTGGCAGGATACCCCTGGATGTTGCACATGGTAGTCTGTCTGGGATATGTTATCCTGGTGACTGTTGTGGGATGCGGTCCGATACGGGAACTGAAAAAACACACACCCAATGAAAATATGAATCATTGACTGTAAGGCCGGAGAGGAGACAAAGCTATGGAAATTGTATTGAAGGCAGAAAAACTGGAAAAAATCTATGGGACAGGTCCTTTAAGCGTTCAGGCGTTAAAGGGGATCAATCTGGAAATTGAAAAGGGCGTATTTTATGCGATCATAGGAAAAAGCGGCTCGGGAAAATCCACCCTGCTCCACCTTTTGGGAGGACTTGATCGGTGTACCGGAGGAAATATTTATCTGGAAGGAAAAAATATGTCTGAGCTGAAGGAACGGGAACTGGCGATTATGAGAAGAAGGAGAATCGGTTTTGTGTTCCAGTCGTATAATCTTTTGGAGGAGCATACCGTATTGGAAAATATTCTCCTGCCGGTGGATTTGGATGGGCGGAAACCGGATATGGAGTATATCGATCAGGTAATCGATGCGCTGGAGATTCGGGAAAAGTTGGATTATTATCCCGATGAGCTTTCCGGAGGGCAAAGGCAGAGGGTGGCGATAGCCCGGGCGCTGGCTCCCCAACCTGCGATTATTCTTGCCGATGAGCCGACAGGCAATCTGGACGATAAAACTACAGGAGAGGTCATCGCATTTTTAAAGAAATCAGCCAGAAGATTTCACCAGACCATTGTGCTGATCACCCATGATCTGGAACTGGCAAAACAGGCAGATGTGGTGATTACGATTTCTGATGGTCAGATCCTGTCAGTGGAATAAATCCCGGTTATGATTATAAAGAAAACAGCAAAAATAAATCAGAAAACGGACATCAGATTGGGGGAAAAATATGGATTTTTCCCCCAAGGTCTGTTAAGATGAAAGAAAGACAAAAGATGTTTGGAAAAGAAACGTGGGAATTATGAAAGGGGGATGAGAGAATGTTTTGTCCAAAATGTGGAAATAAGTTGGAGGATAACGCAAAGTTCTGCCATATCTGTGGTCACCCCATAGAGACAGAAGAGAGCAGCCAGCCGCAGCCGAAAAAGTCCCAAAAAGGATTTGTAGCTATGGTGATCGCAGCAGGCGGTCTGTTGATCGTGTTAGTGGTGGTGGTAGCCATGATCGCATTGGGAGTGGGAAGAGGCAGCGATTCCCAGAGAGAGTATGCTGATGGAGAGGAAGTTTATCTGGAAGAGGAACTGGAAGATTTTCAGCAGGAACCGGAAAATGAGTCTGAGCCTTCCGCAGAAGTGGAGGAGGAGAAGAGCGAAATACCGGAAGTGGTTCCTCTTACCCGGCCTTCTCTGATTGGTATTATAGAAGCTATCAAAGAGAGTGATGTAAAGCCAAAAGTGGAAGAGTATAAGGTGAAATCTGATCTCAGCAATCTGTATAACTGGGAACAGTTTTTCTATGATCCGGATTCAGAAATACTGGAAAAGCTGAAAGAGAATCTGTTTTGTGTGGAAAAGGGATATGAGAAGGAATTTTTTGAAATCTATGAAAATAATCGCTATTCCCTGGCCCCCAGTTTTGTAACGGTGGATTCCATGATGCATACATATCACCTGTATTTTAGTTATCTGATGAAGAAAACAGAGAGAGAAGTTCTGGCAGCTTCCCTTCGTTCTGTTAGCGAACAGATGCTGGAAAAGAGTGTGGAGCAGTATGAGCAGTTAAAGGGAAGTGAATGGGAAGAAGCAGCTTTCAGGAACGTGGTATTCTTTTCTGTAAGCGCAGTACTTCAAAATAAGGAAGCAGAGATTCCTGCAGATGTGGCAGAAGCAGTGGCTCGAGAGAAAGGTTTGATTGAGGATGCTTCCGGGATTGAAGAATGTTCCCTTACCAAAACAATGATTGATTATTCTCAGTTTAAGCCTCGCGGATATTATGAAGGAGATAAAAAACTGGAGAAATATTTCCGGGCTATGATGTGGTATGGGCAGATTGGATTTATCCAGTCGGAAGAAGATCTGGACAGAAGTGCATTGCTTATGACACTGGCTATGGAAGACGGAGTTTTGGAAGAGTGGGAAAGAATTTATACAGTTACTTCTTTCTTTGCAGGAGCCAGTGATGATCTGACATATTATGAATATCTCCCGGCAATTGAAGCTGCCTACGGAGAAGCAGATCTGGACGTTCTGGTGGGAAACAGTGAAGGATGGAAAACTTTCCGTACCATTACAACACAGATGAAAGCGCCTGCAATCAACTCCATACCAACTATGGATGATGGGAATTCAGATACTAAGGCCACAGAGGAGAATAAAGGCTTCCGTTTTATGGGACAGCGATTTACCATTGATGCGGCGATTTTCCAGAATCTGATCTACGAAAATGTGCAGGAGGATAGCGAAGGAAATAAGCGGATGCTTCCGGATACTTTAGATGTGGCGGCAGCTTTGGGTTCAGATACGGCGTATTCTATTCTTGAAAAGCAGGGTGATACGGATTATGCCGGCTATAAAGAAAATATGGAAATGCTCAGAACAGGGCTTGAGAATGCACCGGAAACTTTGTGGAGTGCAAGTTTATATTCTAACTGGCTTTATACATTGAAACCATTACTGGCGGAAAAGGGAGACGGTTATCCGGATTTTATGCAGAGTGAGGAATGGGCAAAGAAAAATCTGGAAAGTTTTGCGGGAAGTTATACAGAATTAAAGCACGATACTGTGCTTTATGCGAAACAGGTAATGGCAGAAATGGGTGGAGGAGATCTGCCCCAGTGGGATGACAGAGGCTATGTGGAACCGGAAGTTAAGGTCTGGTCCAGATTTACCCATCTTGCTGCCAAGACCAGAGAAGGCTTGAAATCTTTAGGAATGTTAAGTTCCGATGATGAGACAAACCTGAATCGTCTGGAACAGATGGCAAGTCAGTTCCTTGTTATGTCTGAAAAGGAATTGAAGAATCAGCTTTTGTCAGATGAAGAATACGAGTTGATCCGTAATTACGGAGGAAATCTGGAACATTTCTGGCTGGAAGCTTTTAAGGATGAAGGGGAAAATATTAACAGCGGCGATTTTCCGGCGGCTATTGTGACAGACATAGCCACAGATCCCAATGGCGCCTGTCTGGAGGTGGGAACAGGAAATCCATCCCATATCTATGTGGTTGTGCCAATGGATGGGGAATTACATATTTGTGTAGGCGCAGTATATTCCTTCTATCAGTTTGAACAACCGATTTCTGAGCGGCTTACAGACAGTGAGTGGAGACAGATGATGGGAATTTCGCTTACGGATAACGGAACTTATAATTATGATTCGGCTATAGAACAGCCAAAATGGACAAATTCTTATCGATATGAGTACAAATAAAAAAATCTGGCAGAAAGTGCTGATTTTGACCGCGGCGGCAGCGTTGGCTGTCGCCGTTGGTATATTTGCCTGGTCAAAGGGAGTATTTTTGCCTCAATGGATCAAGTGGGAAGAAAAGACGGTAAAGGTAGAAAAAGGTGAAACAGAGGTTTCAGAGATTCGATTATATGACCGCAAACTGGAAGTAATGAGCAAGGAAAAAACAGTGTGGGAATCGCCGGAGGGCATACTGGTTCAGGACTTTTTGTGGTGTGATATGAATCATGACAGAAAAGACGAATTGCTGCTGCTGTGCTGGAGAATCGGGCGGTATGGAGATGCCAGACCTTTTTGGGTGGAAAAGGATGAGAAAAAATGGAGCCAGCACATTTACATCTATCAGTGGAAGAAAGATAGAATAGCGCCTCTTTGGATGGCGTCAGATATAGGGATGGATGTGGAGAAATTTGAATTTGATGTGGAAAAACGGCTGAAAATCACGGAGACAAGTGGAAAAGTGACGTATTGGGACTGGCTCAGTTGGGGATTAACTTTGATTGAATAGAAACTGGTATAAAGGATTGCAGCACAGGAGTATTCCGGTATCCCCAGGCATTGGTGGAGATTGAGCAATTGGCGGTTATTATGTTGGATGTGGATGAATTTCGCCAGATTAATGAGTTGTATGACCGGGAATTTGGGAACTGGGTTTTAAAAACTCTGGGGCAGTTCATCCAGGCTATTTTGCCGGATAATGCGTGCCTGTTTCGATTGGAAAAAGATAAAATGGGGATTTTGATGACGAATGTTCAGGAAGCAGATGTGAAAGAGTTTTATAAGAGCCTTCAGGAACATCTGCGGAAGATTCGGGAGTGCGT
Source organism: Eubacterium sp. UBA3279 (assembly GCA_002361775.1). Classification (GTDB taxonomy): domain Bacteria; phylum Bacillota; class Clostridia; order Lachnospirales; family Lachnospiraceae; genus Oliverpabstia. Next base: position 35,649 of record DETV01000003.1, on the reverse strand, counting down.
GAAGCAGGGGCATCAGGGATTTTTCCTGAATTATCAGCCTCAGATTCAACCTCAAACGGGAGAGATGAAAGGGGTTGAAGTACTGGTACGATGGAAAAATCAAAGGGGAAATATGGTTTCGCCAGGAGAATTTATTCCAATAATGGAAGAACATGGATTGATTTATTCGGCGGGATTATGGATTTTGCGGACAGCTTTTCAGGAAGCGAAAGAATGGATTAAGAAAAAACCGGATTTTACCATCAGTGTAAATGTTTCTGCGCTGCAGTTCTTTGAAGAAACATTTTTGGAAGGTCTGTATCAGACCATAGAGGAAGAGAACTTTCCCTGTGAAAATCTGGTCATAGAGCTGACAGAAAGTTTTGCCATAAAAAATATAGAGATACTTCAGAAGAAATTTAATGATATGAGAAAAAGAAAGATTCGGATTGCGTTGGATGATTTTGGAAGCGGCTATTGTTCTCTGGCATCCTTGAAAAATACGCCGGTGGATATTGTGAAGCTTGACAGAACTTTTGTAAAGGATATTCTGAATAATAAATTTGATGCGGCATTTATTAATCTGGTTACAGAGATTTGTCATATTGTATCCATTGATGTGTGTCTGGAAGGGGTAGAAGAGAAGGAAGAATATGAGTTTGTAAAAAAGATCCCGCTGGATTCAATACAGGGATATTATTTTGGAAAACCCATGGATAAAGAAGCTATTGACAAAAAATTGTAGAGATAAGTATCCGTTTCATAAGTGAAGTCAGGGAGAAATAAAAGAATGAAATTCGGATACAAGAAAGGGAGAAGTATGAAACTTACATATTATGGGACGGCAGCAAGTGAAGGCTGGCCGGGAGTATTTTGCGAGTGTGAAGCGTGCCGGAAGGCAAGAGAATCAGGAGGAAAAAATATAAGAACACGTTCTCAGGCATTGATTGATGAGGAACTTTTGTTGGATTTTCCGGCAGATACTTATATGCATTCCTGTGTAGGGGGATTGAATCTCAATAAAGTAAAGTATTTATTTGTGACACACAGTCATTCGGATCATTTTTATCCGGCAGAATTGGAATCATTAAGAGAGCCTTTTTCCCGTACCCGGAAGGATTGTCTGATGGTTTATGGAAATGAGAAGGTAGGGGAAGAGATTTATAAAAGTCTCGGTACTTTTGGAAGCGAAGAAGTGTGTTTTATCTATCAGAGAGCAGAAGCTTTTCAGGAAATTGTGGCAGGAGAATACCGGGTGACACCTTTGCACGCCAACCATGCAAAAACGGAAGAGTGTCTGTTTTATCAGATTGTGAAAGGGGATACTGCAATTTTGTATGCTCATGATACGGGATGGTTTCCGGAGGATACTATGGAATTTTTGAAAAAACAGAAAAGAAAATTCCAATTGGTGAGTCTGGACTGTACTTTACAGAAAGATCATGACGGGTATAATCATATGGGATTGGATGATGCAGTAAAGCAGAAAGAAACTCTTTTAAAAGAAGGTCTGGCGGATGAAAATACAGTATGGGTGGTGAATCATTTTTCTCACAATGGTGGATGGCTTCATGAAGAACTGGAACGAAGAGCCGGAGAAAAAGGATGTCTGGCATCTTTTGACGGAATGCAGATTGAAATAAAATAGGTTCGTGTATCTTCTATTTTCTTTGATTTATTCATATAGTAAAAAGAAGAAATTTGGGAGATTGTGTATGAATTATTTATGGGGTGGGATGATTCTGGTTGGAATTATCTATGGAACAGCTTCCGGTAATCTGAAGGAGGTGACGGAAGCTGCGGTAAACTCGTCCAAAGAAGCAGTCAGCTTGTGTATTGCTATGGCTGGCGTGACTGCCATGTGGGTGGGAATTATGAGGATAGCAGAGAATTCAGGGCTGATACAGGGTATAGTGCAGCGGATGAATCCTCTGCTTGATTTTTTATTTCCGGAAATTCCGAAAGACAATAGCGCAAGAAAACATATTGCAATGAATATGATCGCTAATCTGTTGGGATTAGGCTGGGCAGCAACTCCGGCTGGTCTGCAGGCCATGGAATCTCTGAGCAGGTTGGAGGAAGAACGTCGAATGGAAGAGAAGGTTTCTGAAGATGGGAAAGAGGGAAATACAGGAATGAAGAAAAGAGGAAAACATCGGGCTGTACCACCGGGAACAGCAAGTAATGAAATGTGTACATTCCTGATATTAAATATTTCCTCACTTCAGTTGATTCCTGTTAATATCATTGCTTACCGGACCCAGTATGGAAGTGTAAATCCCACGGCGATAGTGGGTCCGGCTATGGTAGCCACAGCGGTAAGCACAGGAGTTGCTGTGATATATTGTAAAATAAAGAATCGCAGACATTTCAGGCAGGGACAGTGGGTAGAGAAATAAGAATAAAATAGGAAAAAATTGGGCATGGGACAGGGAAATTAATATTCTATGCCCAAAAGGTCAGATAAGTATGAGGTAGAAAGGGGAAAAACAGACAAAAGTTTCTTTTACTGTACATACTGAAAGAAATGTATTAGAATTATTTATAGATTTATCTTTCAGGGGAAGGATACTATCAGAACTACAGGGAGTATAGATAAGTTACAGGGAGGATGTTTATGAGACAGGCAGATCACCCGGTGTTGCGGGCTATTCAGGAAATAAAAAAGGCAGTGATCGGAAAGGATGACTGTATTGTAAAAGTAATGACGGCGATTCTTGCGGGAGGTCATATTTTGATCGAAGATATTCCGGGGGTAGGGAAAACTACGATGGCGCTTGCTTTTTCCAGAGCCTTAAATCTGGAACAGCACAGGATTCAGTTTACGCCGGATGTACTTCCGGCAGATGTGACGGGATTTTCTCTTTATCAGAAAGAGACCAATCAGTTTGTGTATCAGCCGGGAGCAGTTATGTGTAATATTTTGCTGGCGGATGAGATTAACAGGACTTCTCCGAAGACCCAGGCGGCCTTATTGGAGGTTATGGAAGAACGGAAAGTGACTGTAGATCATATTACCAGAGAACTGCCAAAACCTTTTATTGTAATTGCCACACAAAATCCTGTGGGAAGCGCAGGAACGTCTATGTTGCCGGAATCTCAGTTGGATCGTTTTATGGTATGTATGAGTATGGGTTATCCGGATATGGAGTATGAGTTGGAAATTGTTAAAGGAAAGGTGAGCGCAAATCCACTGGAGCAGGTAGAACCGGTGATGAATGGACAGCAGCTTCTCGCCATGCAAAAACAGGTAAGCGGGATTTTTATCCATGACGCCATCTATCGTTATATTGGAAAATTAGTATCGGCCACCAGAAATCATTCCATGATTGAATTGGGAATTAGTCCCCGTGGAACGATAGCATTGGCGAAAATGGTACAGTCTCTGGCATATTTACGGGGGAGAACGTATGCTTTGCCCGAGGATGTATCAGATGTATTTTTAGATGTGGAGGCTCATCGTATACGAATGAATGCGAAAGCAAGAGTGAATCATGTAACGGCACAGGATGTATTGCGAAATATTCTGGAGGGAACACCAAAACCATCAGTGGTGAAAAAGCAATCATGAGGATATAGAAGATGAAAGGTAAATTATTATATTTATTAATCTGGGGCGTCACGTCCTATGTGGGTGTTCTGTATTATAGCCCTTCTCTTTTAGGTCTGGCGGCGCTGGAATTTTTACTTCCTCTTTGCTCCTTTTTGATGTTATGGTGGGTGAGCAGAAAGATTCGGGGAAATCTTTATCTGCCCATAGCAGTTACGGATAAGAATCAAAAGGTTCAGGCGGGGATTGAAATTATAAATGACAGTTGGATTCCTGTTCCCGGTATCACGGTTACGGTTACTGTAGTAAACAAATTCTATGGGAAGAAGGAACAGGTGATTTTCCGTGGAATGGCCGGAGGGAAAAAAACGACCAGGATTCTTGCGGATATCAGCAGTAACCAGTGTGGACCATTATATCTGGAAATTCAACAGATGCAGATCAGTGATCTTTTTCATCTGTTCCAGAAGAAAATTCCGGGAAAAGGGAAAGAAATTCTGGCAGTGATGCCGGATATTTATCAGGCGTGTGTTTCTCTACAGGCAGATACCAGAGATTTTCTGGCGGAAAGTGAAGAATATGATAAGCAGAAACCGGGAGATGATCCTTCTGAGGTGTTTCAGATCAGAGAGTATCGGGGAGGAGACCGATTACAGAGTATTCACTGGAAATTAAGCGCCAGGACGGATGATCTGATGGTGAGGGAATATAGTCTTCCCATAAATTGTGCGATAGTTTTTTTTATAGATATGGAATATCAGCCGGAGGAAGGTTATGGAAATCTGGATGAATTTATAGAGGCAGGCATTGCCATTTCGCTGGGAATCTTAGAAGAGGGCAAGGAACATTATGTTGTGTGGTATGACAGGAATTCCCAGGATCTGGAAAGATTGGAGATGAAAGATAAGGATGATATTTATGTGCTTATCGAGCGTTTGTTTGCTTCGGGACCGTATCCGGATTCTGTAGCTATGGAGGAAATATACAGAGAAAAGTTCAGGGGAGAAACCTGGCAGACACAGCTTCTTTGGAATCTGAGAAAAGAATTATGGAAAAACGGAAATCTGGAGTCTGAGCTGTCGGGAGAAGCCAGAGAAATTCTGGAAAACGGGGAATTTCTGATTTAGGGGAGAAGAAAATGAAGGAATATTTGACGGGAAACATTCAAATTTCCACAGATACAAAGCTTCAGGTAAGCGGCAGACACTTTAGTGGAGAAAAAATATATTTTTTGCGAAGTATTTATCTGTATCTTTGTTTGGCCGGAACCTATCTTACTGTGCGGGAAGCTTTTGGACTGAAGGGAAATGGTAATTTTATATTGCTGATTTTAGGACTGGATTGTCTGGCTTTAAGTCTGATCTGGTGGAAATGGGGGAAAATCTGCTGGTATGGCTGGAATACGCTGGTGTTTATAACTGGAGCCATATTGTGGAAAAAAGTGATTGCCGGCTATATTGCTGTGGAAAATGGCGGCAGAAAGCAGTTGAGCAATTATTATCAGATGAATCTGGCACAGAGAAAAATACCAATAGAAGGAGAAAACGGGGAGCTGTTTTTGATTCTGGTATTTACTCTTCTGATTTGCCTGATGGGAAGAATCGTGGTGCAAAAAGGCCGGGTATCTTTATTGGCTTTATTTCAGATCTTGTTTTTTTTGCTGGAGCTGGTTTGTGGAAATAATTTTCAGGGACCGGGTATTTACCTGATGGCAGCAGGTGTTTTGGCTTTGCTTGCCATGGGAAGCCGCAAAGGGGGAAAGCATCAGGAAGTAGTATTTTCTGTGGGTGTCTGGGCAGGAGGCGTTTTGCTGATCCTGTCTTTGGTGTGTGGGTTATTCCTGGGTCCTGTGGTATACCGTCATGCCAGTGAAGCAAATAAAACATTGTATGATAAGATTCAGCAGGTAACCCGGGAAGTAAGTTCTGCCATGCAAAGTCAAAATGGTATTTTCGGAGATCATACGCCGACAGCGGACGGAAGTTTGAATAATTATCCTGTGGAACAGAGTCAGGAAACAGATCTGGAAATCACAGTCAGTCAGAAGCCGGAGCGAAGTATGTATTTGAAAGGGTTTGTGGGAGATACTTATGAAGGCTCTTACTGGCATCGGATTGAAGAAGATGAATTTCGGGACAAATTTCCCGGGAAGGATGCACCGTATCAGATACAGAATATTTTATTCCGTTATCTTCAAAAGAGGGAAAACAAAGATACAGATACGGTTCAGATTAAGCGTCTGCAGCCGGGGGGCGAGTATGGATACATTCCCTACGGATTTCAGGTTCCGGAGGATGAAAATCTGGTGGGAGACAGTTATTATTCCAGTGCGGAGGATGAACTGGAATATAGCGGATATATTAACTGGGAAAGTATAGTGGGAAATGGTCCGGCTCAGGAACCGGAATCGGAAATAGAAGCAGCTTATCAGGAATATGTGGCACAGCAGTATTTGAAAATCCCGGTGGAAGGATTGGAACGATTGAGAGAATACTGTTCTCAGTACCAGTTTTCCTCAGTGCAGGAAGTGATAGATTTTGTAGTTCCCACGGTGAAAGAAGGACGGCCTTACAGTATGGATCTGGAGCCGGTTCCTCATGGAAAAGATTTTGCGGAATATTTTTTCTTTGATCAGAAGAAGGGGTATTGTATCCATTACGCTACGACAGCTACATTGATGTTGAGGATTTTAGGTGTTCCTGCCCGTTATGTGACAGGATATATGGTGAGTCCGGATGCTTTTGTTGAAAGTGAAGGGGGATTCACGGCTAAAGTACCGGACAGTCAGGCGCACGCCTGGGTGGAGGTATACCGAACGGGAAAAGGCTGGATTCCTTTGGAGGTGACTCCCGGTTATGAGGTATCTGTTTATAACGAACAGGGAGGAGGAGAAACTCCGGTCACAACTACACCGGAGCCGGAGGTGACAACACCGGAACCTACTCCTGTTCAGGAAGAAACTTCTCCAATACCCGCTCCAGAAGAAGAACAGTCATTTTCAGAAGAAACGGAAGAAGAACAGACGAATCAGGAAAAACCTTCTGAAGATGCCGGGATTTCCGACAGGATGAGAGTAATAGGGATCATATTCTTATGGATGCTTGGTATAATCCTGGTGGTCTTCCTGCTTTTAACTGGTATTTTCATGAATCGAAAGAGGATTTTGGCAGGCAGGGAAAGACGGTTTATGCAAAAAGACTGCAGAAAAGGAATTTGCGAGATTTCTTATGGGCTGTACCAGATGCTGCAGGATGGAGAGATCAGCCGGGATGAGGCAATGGAAGATATGGAATTTGCCCGGCAGATGGAGGATAAGCTGGAGATTTTGCAGCCGGGAGAATATGAAAAGTTTGTTCGTATTGTTCAGCAGGCAGCTTTTGGAAATGAGAAAATGGAAGAAGAACAGAGAATATTTTGCCGGAAATTTTATGGAAAAATAGCTTCCTATCTCTGGAATCGGATGAGCGGAGGGAAAAAAATCTGGTGGAAATACATGAAATGTTACGAAATGACATAAACTGGATAACAAAGAGGTTGGGGTCCAAAATGTCAGGTGAAAATGATAATGAAATATCCTGTTCGGATGATTATGGTTGTTGGTGTTCTGATTTTATTTCTTCCTCTGGGACTGACCGGGCTGGTATCTGGCCGTGAGGCAGTTGTTTTGCAGAAAAAAACAGATAGGGAGATTTATCTTCCCATGATACTCTGCGAGGAAATTCCCGGAGATTATGAGGAAGAGATGTTAAAGGTACAGGCTGTTCTTGCCAGGAGCAGCCTGTATTTTTATACGGAACAAAAGACAGAGGAGGAGTTGGAGAAAAAACTGGAAAATTTTAAAAAGAACATAAAAAATGCCCGGTATCAAAAGATTTATCAAAGGATGGAACAGGCGGTGAAAGTGACCAGGGGGCAGGTACTGGTCTGGCAGGGAAAGGTATGCCCGGGAATTTTTCATCGGGTGAGCAGTGGAGCTACACGAGACGGGATGGAGGCGCTGCAGGGGATTTCTTATGCATTTTTGACCAGTGTGGACAGCAGACAGGATGCAGGGGCGGAAGAATATCTGAAGGGACATTATTTTACCCTGGAATCCTTGCGGCAGCGGATAGAAGAAGAATATCCGGACGTTCAACTGACGGATGAGCCCATAACTGATCAGATTATTATCGAAAAAAGAGACAGTCAGGAATATATTCTGGAAATCAGAGTGGGAGATAAGACAGTACCGGGCGAGGAATTTCGAAGGAAGCTGGAATTATCCTCCTGCAATTTTACCATACAAACATTTGATAAAAAGATCCGGTTTTTGTGTAAAGGATCGGGACACGGACTGGGATTATCCCAGTACGGAGGGAACGAACTGGCAAAACAGGGGAAAACATATCGCCAGATATTATCTGTGTACTTTCCCGACGTTCAATGTAAAAACATAACTGTTTTGGATAATGCAGGATAAGAAATGTAAAGGATTGTGTATAGACTGTACCATTCTGGAAATCCTATGTGTAAAGAATCAAAGAAAATTCTTTAATATAACGAAGAGAATGGTAGAGGTGAAAGGTATGATGAAAAAAGAAAAAATTTTACGGATTGCATTATCGGGCGCATTGGTGGCGGCAGTGACAGTGGCAGGAGTTACCATGTATCGGGTGGAAAGCAATGAGAAAAAGCAGGAATCCGGACAGGAGGAAGAGCTGGCGATGGAGGAACCTTCAGGATTGTCAGAGGGACAAAGAGAGGTCATGGAAAACGGCGCAGATGAACCGGAAACCACAGATGTAACCGCAAATGACGCTCAGGCAGAAAATACCCAGGCGCTGGAAGGGGGAGACAATACATCTTCACAAGAAGAAAGTTCTCAGACAGAGCAGGAAATACCACAGCCAACAGAAGAAACTGCAGATGGACAGTCTTCGGAAGGAACAGAGACAGAAAATACTTCTGCTTCTGTTCAGCCGGAAATAAATTTTACAGAAGACAGCAGTATGCTCTGGCCGGTAAGTGGTCAGGTGGTTATAGACTACAGTATGGATGGAACTACTTATTTTTCCACATTGGACCAGTACAAATATAACTCAGCAGTGGTTCTTGCGGCGACAGCAGGGGATCCGGTACAGGCGGCTGCCAACGGTAAAGTGGTTTCAGTGGCAGAAAATGAAGAGACAGGAACTACAGTAACGCTTGACATGGGAAATGGATATCAGGCGATCTATGGACAGTTAAAAGACCTGGCGGTGACGGAAGGACAGACGGTGGAATCCGGTACGGTTCTGGGATATGTGAATGATCCCACAAAATATTATGTGAAAGAGGGCGCCAATCTGTATTTTGCCATGACAAAAGATGGCGCGGCAGTGGACCCTATGATTTATCTGGAAACAGTAACAGAATAGAAGAAATGGCATAAGATATATCAGATGAAGGTACAAAACAGAAAATCCGCAATCGAAAAAGGCAATACAAAAAGCGGTTTCTCTGAAGAAATGGTCTTCAGAACGGGTGAAGTACAGATATGTCGATTGCTTGATATAAAAAGACTGTTGCATAAAGGATGTGACAGTCTCTTACATAGACGGTAACGGGCAGGGGGAATTATTCACATATTTTCTGGAAAACAAGAAGAAAGATGATTGTTGTATTTAAAGGGAAATGATATAATGTTCAAAGTGAGAGGGGTATGTGAAAGCAGGTACATTCAGAAGGAGGTTTTTGCAATGATTATTAAAAATGCAGAAGTATACACAGAGCAGGGGATTTTTGAAAAAAAAGATATTTATATTGAAAATGGAAAATTTGTGGACTATGTTCCGGAAGATGGACAGGAAGTGGATGCAAGCGGCTGTTACGCAATTCCCGGATTGACAGACATTCATTTTCATGGATGTATGGGAAAAGATTTTTGTGATGGAACAGAAGAAGCGATTCAGACGATTGCTGACTATGAAGCCAGCGTTGGCGTTACAACGATAGCTCCCGCAACCATGACATTTTCTGAGGACAAGCTGATGGAAATCGCTCAGGCAGCAAAAGCTCATAAGAATAATAAGGGCGCTGATCTGTGCGGAATCAATATGGAAGGACCGTTTATTGCGCCGAAGAAAAAGGGAGCGCAGAATGGTAAATATATCCACAGACCGGATACAGAGATGTTTGACCGTCTTCAGGAGGCTTCAGGGGGACTTTTTAAATTAGTGGATATTGCTCCGGAAGTGGAAGGAGCCATGGAATTTATCCGCGCCAAAAAGGATGAAGTGGTTTTATCTATCGCCCATACCACAACAGATTACGATACTGCAAAAGAAGCGATTGAGGCCGGAGCGCATCATGTGACCCATCTTTACAATGCGATGAATCCTATCAATCACCGGGAACCGGGTCCTGTCATTGCGGCAGCAGACAGCGGCGTTTGCGAAGCGGAACTGATCTGTGACGGAGTACATATTCATCCGGCAGTGGTACGCAGTACACTGAAATTATTTGGTGAGGATAAAGTAATCTTTATCAGCGATACCATGATGGCGGCAGGATTGGAAGACGGAATGTATGAACTGGGAGGACAGCCTGTAATTGTAAAGGGAAATCGGGCTACTCTGGAAGATGGAACTTTAGCAGGTTCCAATACAAACCTGATGAATTGTATGAGAGTCGCAGTACAAAAGATGCAGGTGCCGTTAGAGACAGCGGTTCGCTGTGCGGCAGTAAATCCGGCAAAATCCATTGGAATTTATGATCAGTATGGAAGCATTACTCCGGGTAAGGTGGCAAATGTGGTGTTGCTGGGAAAAGAAGAGCTGGATACAAGAGCAGTGATTCTGCGAGGAGAAAAGCTGTAAAAATATAGTTTGAAGAAAGTGGAGTTGTCGCATTATATTCAATCCGGAATATTTAATGCGACAGCTCCTTTTTTAAAATCGTAAAGTTTCTCTCAGATTCTCATCATCGAAATCAAATACACATCGTTCATAAGCATTGACCACATGGGTTTCCTCATATTGATCGTACCGTTTATGTTGTCGTCCATAAGCCATATGAACGTGTCCGTGAATGAAAAAACGGGGATGGTACTTGTCCATCAGAGTGTTAAATACCTGAAATCCCTGATGAGGAAGATCTCTGCCGTCATTTAACTGATAAGCAGGAGAATGGGTAAGCAGAATATCGAAGCCGCCTTTCATAAAAAGCTGGAAGCGCATTTTTTTTACCCTTTTTACCATTTCTTTTTCTGTGTACTGATTAATGCCCGGGCGGTATCGCATAGAACCGCCCAGACCCAAAATACGAATTCCCTCATGAACGTAAATCTGATTTTCTATACAGATACAGCCCTCCGGGGGAGTGCGTTCGTATTTATCATCATGATTACCATGTACGTATAAAACCGGCGCAGTGGTAAAAGTGGCAAGGAAGGAAAGATAATTGGGGTTTAAATCCCCACTGGATAAGATCAGATCAATTCCTGCCAGTTTTTCTTTTTCAAAAAAATCCCAAAGATATTTGGATTCCTCATCGGCAATGGCTAAAATCCTCATAAGTAAAATACCTTTTCTAACATGAATTAAGCTTCCGGGTTATCAATTCCCTGGAGAAGAACAACAGGTTTTGCTTTATCTATCAGATCTTCCATTTTAGGAATATATCCGACAATATTTTCAGCCAGCCAGTCCATGCGAATGATTTCTTCCGGACTCATGACTTTGTCGGCATCCTTCTGGACGATACCATCCTGAGAATACAAAATTCCTGAGAATGGGTTAAAGTCTCCTTTACAGATGGTCTGTTTCAGGAGATTTATCAGACGGGCAGTACCAATAGGAAGATGGTGGGAACAGATTACATCTACAATGCCGGCAGACATTCCCCACCAGTAATTCAGACCTTTTGTACTGTCTGTTGTGTTGTCATATTTCCAGGAACCGTCCATGATGTTACGAATCATTTGTTCGTAGAATTTACCCCAGTGCCAGATTGGCATAGCCAGATTTAAGGGAGCATCATCAGAATCCCTGTACAGTCCGAAATGGCGGCTTGCCTCTCCGGGGATAATCATATCCTGTCCGGAAATATAATGAACCTCATTTTGAGAAAAACTGTCAGATACGTTGTGATCTTTCAGGGTGGACCACTCCAGGTATACTTTTGCTCTTGGATTTACCATTTTTGCGCCCAAAGCAAAGGCGTTAATATTGGCAGTCATACCGAAGATAGGATAATCGGCAATATATCCGATCTTACCATTTTTCGACATGGCTCCGGCAATGGCTCCCATAAGGAATTTTGCCTCGTACATACGCGCATAGTAGGTACGGATATATTTATGGGAGGTATTCAGAGAACAGTTGAGGATCTTCACTTCCGGATGTTCAATAGCTGCTTTTAAACTGGCTTTTAAAAGAGGCGGGGAAGTGGTAAAAATCAAGTTATTCCCATCTGCAATAGCCTGTAAAAGCAGATCGTCAGCAATCTCTTCAGTAGCCTGGTCATAACAACGGGTGCTGATCTGATCTTCAAAAGTCTGCTGAAGATGCATCCGTCCCAATTCATGGGCATAAGTCCAACCGGAGGTTTCGGCAGTTTTTTCATGGATAAATGCTACCTGAAGCTTTGGTGTGCTTACAGGGATTAAGCGGGCAAAAATATTTTTCTTCCCTTCTGCTTCTGTGTTGGGATCCATCTGCAGTTCCAGGGATTGGTCTGTGGTGAGAAGTTTGAATTCTCCCCAGGATTTGGTAAGCTTTTCTTTCAGCTCTGTGGAAGTCATATCATCTAATGTCTGATAGTCGTAAAGCTGGATGAAATAAAGGAATGCATCTCCTGTGGTGATAGGAAGCTTTTCGCCACCGTTGGCCAGGTATTCAGAAGAAAATCTTGTGAATACAGAACTGAAATTCAGTTTGTCATCATCATCCCAGGGTTCATCGGGACGTTTTCCCACAAGACGCTGAAGTTTTGCAAAACTGCCTTCTTGAGAAAACCAGATATAATTTACCTGAGACAGATTGTAGAATTCCATGAATTCATAATAAATACGATTTTCTTTTTCATCGGTACGGGGTGGTACGATTCGAATTACATTTCCCGGGATAGATACGGCATCAAAAAATTTCAGGACACTGACTCTTTTGTTGCCCTCTTCCACATAAAATTTATTCATAAATTCGTATGCCTTAACAGGCTCCCGAATCCCTTCTGTTAAATGTGCTTTATATAATTCCATCCATTTGCCGGCAAATTCCGTGGATTCCTTCAAAAGTGGATAAAAACTTTTACTGAATGCGGTACTCCGTCCGGAAGTTTTTGTTCCCACTAATTGTTCGGAGGGAATCTGTACTACGCCCAAGGGAATTTCTCTTGCGGCGGTAATATGTTTTTCTTTTAAAATATCATCAAGAACAGGGAGTTTTTGTCCCTCTCTTTTTCCCATACGTAATGCTTTGTTGTAATCAGCCAATGCTTCGGCGAGAAGATTGATTGCCATAAGTAATTCCTCCTCTATATTTAAGGAAAATGATTTGTTTCCAGATAATCGTAACATTGAAATTTATATAAATCAAGTGTCAGTATTCTTATTTTAATTGTAAAAAAAACAGGGTATGGTATAATAATTGCACATAGTGCAATTCAAGCCAATGTATCATTGGCTTGCTGTCACTGCGGTGACAGATTATACCTGGAAATCCACGGCTTGAAAAGCAAATGCCCATGTGGGCGCTTTCTTTTCTGCGCGCGTGGTATAATAATTGCAATATTATAAAGTGAAAAATTCAGGAGGTGGAAATATGGATCGTGCATACGATACGTTTCATGAAGTCCTGGTGAAATTATTTAACGAAATTATGGACATAGAAGCTAAAGCAATCATTACGCCGGAATATAAAGATATTACAAACAATGATATGCATGTAATTGAGGCAATAGGAATCGGAGAACCCAGGAATATGTCATCGGTAGCAAAAACTCTATCTGTGACTGTGGGAACTTTGACAATTGCTATTAATAATCTGGTGAAAAAAGGGTACGTTCACAGAGTACGCAGTGGAGAAGACAGAAGGGTGGTTTTGATTTCTCTCACAGAAAAGGGTGAAAAAGCATTTTATCATCATAAAAAATTTCATGAGGAAATGACAGAGTCTCTGATCAGGGATTTGAGTGAGGAAGAAATCAATGCGCTGGTAAGAGCTTTGACAAATCTGAAAGATTTTTTCCGTAATTACTGATATAAAAGGAAGTCCGGTTTTAGAGGAAGAGTAAAGGAAAAACCGGGAGGGGAAGGAAATGGATGAAAACAGAGAGATAGAACAAAGAAGAAGGAAAAGAGAGGAACGGAGAAAACGGCAGTTGCTGAAAGAGAAAATCTCCCTTGTGGGAGGAACAGCGCTGATTGTCGTACTGATTATTTTATCGCTGATCCTGAAAGGGTGCGATAAAGGAGAAAAACAGGAAGAACAAAGTGTTTCTCTGGATTTTGAGGTGGTGGAAGATCCTACAAGAGTTACCCTGGTGGCAGCGGGAGATAATCTGTACCATAAACCGCTGGTGGAGACAGGACAGAATGACTCTGGGGTATGGAATTATGACGGTGTGTATGAAAATGTAAAGAAAGTGATTCAGGAAGCAGATCTTGCCGTAGTGAATCAGGAAACAGTTTTTGTGGCAGACAGGAATAATATTTCCGGTTATCCTGCATTTGGAACGCCCACAGAAGTAGGCGATGCCTTGGTAAACGCAGGTTTTGATGTGATTCAGCACGCCAGCAATCATACCTATGATAAGCAGTCGCAGGGAATCATGGAATCGATTCAGTTCTGGAAAGAAAAACATCCGGAAATCACAGTGCTGGGTATACATGAGAGTCAGGAAGCGCAAGACCAGATTGCGGTGGTGGAAAAAAACGGAATAAAAATTGCCATGTTAAATTATACGTATAATCTGAATGGAAATACGTTGCCTACTGATAAACAGTATCTTGTGGATGTATGGGATGATGAGAAAGTAAAAAATGATGTGATAAAAGCGAAAGAAGTGAGTGACTGCGTGATTTGCTTTTTACATGCAGGAGAAGAGTACTCTACAGAACCCAGCGAAGATATGGAAGCTAAAATACAACTTTTGTCAGAAGCGGGAGTGGATGTGACGATTGGCGCCCATCCCCATGTGATGCAAAAGTATGAGGTGAAAACAGCGGCAAATGGTCATCGGATGCTGGTGTATTATTCTCTGGGAAATTTTGTTTCTACACAGCAAAGACCGGAAACCCTTCTGGGAGGTCTTGCCAGGCTGACACTGGAAAAAGCTGCAGACGGAACAGTAAGATTTTTGGAAGATTATACGCTGATTCCTGTGGTGATGCAGTATGACTCCGATCCCAAAGCAAGATCGGTATATCTTCTTTCTGAGTATACGGAGGAGATGGCTGCAAAGCACCGGGTACATAAGTACAGCAGTGAAGAGTTTTCGCTGAAATGGCTTCAGGAGAGGGCGGCTGAAATTATGGGAGAAGGACAGACACAGCAAGATTCAGAAGCATAAAGACAGGGAGAGATGGAAAAATGCAGACAGGGTTGTTAGAGTGTTGTGTGGATTCTGTGGAATCTGCTATTTATGCGGCAAAGGGAGGCGCAGATCGGCTGGAGTTATGTGCAGGTCTGGTGATCGGTGGAATTACTCCTACGGGAGCCTGCTACAAGGAGATCAGAAAATATACGGATATTCCCATAAATGTATTACTTCGTCCCCGATTTGGAGATTTTTGTTATTCGGATTATGAAGTTGCAGTTATTGAAGAAGAAATATTCCGGTTTAAGGAGTTGGGGGCAAATGGTGTTGTGATTGGCGCTCTTCGCCCGGATGGAAGATTGGATCATAAAGCTATGGAACGTTTTATGAAGGCGGCAGAAGGTTTATCGGTGACCATGCACAGAGCGTTTGATGTGGCAAAAGAGCCTGTGAAAGTTTTGGAAGAGGCTGTTTTGTTGGGAGTGGATACCATATTGACTTCCGGGTGTGAGGATAACTGTATGGAAGGAAAGGATTGCATTCGGGAATTGGTGCAGCGGGCAGAAGGACGAATTGATATATTGGTAGCCGGAGGAGTAAATGCTCAGGTGATCGAAGAACTTCAGCCCTATACAGGAGCCACCTCTTTTCATATGTCGGGAAAAGTGACTTTGGACAGCGCCATGGAATATCGGACTGACCGGGTACACATGGGATTACCTTCTTTGAGCGAATATGAAATATTTCAGACCAGTGAGGAAAAAGTGCGGGAAGCAAAAAATATATTAGAAAAATGTGTAAAACCCTGAGTGTTATCACTCAGGGTTTTATGTTTTTTAATTGTTGAACCAATTCCAGATCGGAAGCGGTGATTTTCAGATTTGTTTCCAGGTTTTTTCCATCTGGTGTGGTGATTTTCATTTCCAGAATCGTCCCTTCTGTAATAACGCCCGGCGAAGAAGCGGCAGCCATAAATTTGGGGAATTTGGGATGGTTGGATTTGAAAGTATTCCACATGGAAAGAAGCTTCATAAGCTCCATAGGATTTGTCATAGTTTATCACCTCAATCTATTATTTTCTTGTATGGAATTCTTTTGTTACTGTTCTTTTCCTTTGCGATAATCAACATCATAACATAAGGAAGGAAATATGGCAAATTTGAGATAAGGATGGTATAATTTATATGTAACAGTTCAGCCATACAGTGGCGTTAGCCACGATAAGCACGTAGTGCGGTTTTACGAATGGCGCAGGTTGAACTGTTAGAGTCCTACATCAAAAGTTCGGAAAACTGGGTTTTAAAGGAGACATAACTATGAGCAGACAAAACAAAGAAAAAAAGAACAAAAAAATGGTTCCTCTTGGAACGGGAATGGTTTTGGGAGCAGGGGCGGCTGTTTTTGGAGCCTGCCGTTGGTTGTTTAATTATGCGATTGAAAGAAAACAATGGAATCTTCATGGAGTTATGTATCGGTTGTTGGAAGGGAATGGAGAACCGGATCCTTATTATCAGGAGGTTGACCGGGCGGAAGAAGAACTTAAGAAACTTCCGTATGAACCGGTGTCTCTGATTTCCATGGATGGTAAGAAATTGAAGGGAAGATTTTATCCGGGACAGGAGGGTGTACAGGATGTTTTTCTGGCGGTTCACGGATGCAGAAATCATGGAACAGGGGAATACAGTTTTTTGAGTTCATACTATAGAAAAGCGGGAGTACCTTTTTTACTGATTGATTTGAGAGCCTGCGGAGACAGTGAAGGAGATTACATGACTTATGGCTGGAAAGAGTCGGAAGACTTACTTTTGTGGATTTCCTGGCTGATAGGAAAGTGCGGAGAATCCTGTAGGATTTTTCTTCATGGAATATCTATGGGAGCAGGAACTGTACTTATGACAGGAGATAAGGAATTACCGGAGCAGGTGGCAGGTGTGGTGGCAGACTGTGGATATACCTCTGCCTGTGATGAATTTGCATACCAGATGAAAAAATGTTTCCATATGCCGGTGGCAGCCCCCATTTTGTTTCTGACAAATCTGATCAGTAAGAAGAAGGCGGGATTTGACATTCGGAAAGCAGCTCCCATAGAAGCGGTGAAAACGTGTAAAGTTCCTCATTTGTTTATTCACGGAGATAAGGATGATTATGTGCCGTATTATATGATGGATGAGTTATATGAAGCATGTAACGCCCGGAAATGGAAAGTGACCGTACCCGGGGCAGTTCATGCAAGAAGCTATTATGTGAATCCTGAATTGTATGAGGAAAGTCTGGAAAAATTCAGGAAAGAAGTATAAAAACAGTTGTTCAAAAATTTTTCTTCATATATTTTTCCAATACTGGGAATTGGCAGGGACCGATTTCCAGTATTTTTTTATGAAATGTTTTAATGTCAAATTCTTCTCCCATTTCTTTTTTACACGATTCTCTCAGGTCGAGAAAATGCAGATATCCCATATAGTATTTGAGATAGTTGGCAGGATCTTCTACGATCACCTGGTATATTTCCTGTTGGGTGGCGCTGTCTGTGATCCCAAAACCGGACAGAAACCGTGAAGCTTTTTCCAGATTCCATCCATCATAGTGGATTCCCGTATCTAAAAGGGACAAGATGCACAAATTCAGGGAACGGTTCAGCCATTCCAAACGGGAAAGATCAGGATCCTGGTCAATATAGCTGTAAGCGTAGGGTTCCGTATAGGTAGCCCATCCTTCCACATATCCGGACATATTTAAAAGGTGACGGATAGAAGGGGGATTTGTGCGTGCAAAGGAAATCGTCTGATAAAGGTGGCCGGGAAAACCTTCGTGAGCCAGTGTGGTAAATAATTCAGTACCCTCCAGAGCCGCAAATCGATTGATATAGATGGCGTTAGGGCTTAAGGTATCCACAGGTGGGGTGAGATAAAATGCAGGGCTTAAATAGGCTTCCAGGTCCTTATGAACGTATTTGACTTCATAAGAAGTATCGGGAGGAGCAGGAAAATCAGAAAGAATCTTTTTTTCCAGCATCTGGAGAATCTTTTCAGGAGACATCTGGGACGGCGAGGATGTATTATCAGAAAGAGCCTGAAATGTTTCGGAGGTATCCGCTCCGGATTTTTTTTCGGTAATCCGGTAAATCAAAGCAGGTTTTTTCCTGAGAATAGCATCACATTCCTCCATATCAGTCTGCAGCTGATTTAAAAGTCTTGTCTGGATGTCACTTACGGATTCATAAAGTCCACAGGAACTTTTCAGTAAATATTCATAATATTCTTTTCCACCCGGAAGCCCGGATAATCCTCCTGGATTTTTCCCCGTTCCTTTTAAGAGATAAAGGCCGTCAATGAGAGATTGATAGGAGGGAAGAACCTGACTTTTCAGGATTTTTGTGTGAAGTTTTTTATATGCCTCTTTTTTTGCAGAGGAAAGTTGAGAAAGCTGAGATATTTTTTCGCAAAAAACTGTGTCCAGATAATTATTCTCCGGATTTGCTGTGAAAGCGGAGCATTGTTCTGCAATTCTGTCTACGGTGGTATCGCTCATGAACGTGCCGTTTTTTGATTTTAATTGTTCAAAGGTCAGGATACTTTCAAAGTATGTATCGACAGAGGAAAGGATTTTCAGATAATCCTGGACATCCTGTTCTTTGCGAAACGTATATTCAGCCAAAAGAATGGGAAGCTGTGCCTGAGTACCAAGAGAGGGGCTGAGATATTCATCCAAAAAATACTGGTTTCCGGACAGAAGTTCTGTATCACAGGTAAGGCAGAGGATATCTTTTGTCAGTTGATTTTCCTCTGAGAGAAGGTGGCTGGGAAATTGCTCCAACTGGGATTTTCTGTTTTCCCAAAGCAGGGTACGTGAGGAAATCTGAGAAGGATCAAAGCATCCTAACGTTTTGGAATATTCGGTGATTCCTGTTTTTTCGGGATGAGCCAGAGTATAATGGAGGTTCAGCGCATTGGAAGAAACCTCTGACAAAAACCATTTTTCTGTGTATTTTTCAAAATTTTTGTTGGTGGAATATGTTTTCCAGGAAGAAAACAAAGGGGGAGAAAGCAGGGCAAAAGATAAAAGAAGAAGGAAAAACAGGAGTTTTTTTTGATGTTTTTTAATGAGATGCATAGAAGCCTCATGAAAATGGAATTATTATTAGCGTATGGGAAAGCGGGGACAAATATGATATGATATTAAAATAAAAAGAAAAACGGAGGGTCCAAATATGGAAAATTTGTATGATGTGATTGTAATAGGTTCAGGACCGGCGGGACTGACAGCGGGAATTTACGGACGAAGAGCAGGATTGTCTACTCTGGTGATAGAGGGAAATTATATCCAGGGAGGACAGATTCTGAATACTTATGAGGTGGATAATTATCCTGGATTGCCGGGGATTGGCGGAATGGATCTGGCAGATAAAATGAAAGATCATATGATGGCGCAGGGAACCGATATATTGAGAGCAAGAGTGACGGGGATCACAGTGGAAGGAGATGTGAAGGTTGTTCATACTCCTAAAGAAGAGGTTCGGGGAAAAACAGTGATTCTGGCAGCAGGCGCGGTTCATAGAAAGCTGGGTGTGCCGGGTGAAGAGGAATTTACAGGAAGAGGAGTGTCTTACTGCGCTACCTGTGACGGAGCTTTCTTCAGAGAGAAAACAGTAGCTGTTATTGGTGGCGGAGATGTGGCTGTAGAAGACGCAATATTTCTTGCAAGAGCCTGCAAGAAAGTATATATGATTCACCGAAGAGATGAACTCCGGGCTGCCAAGAGTCTTCAGGAAGCTTTATTTCATACGCCACAGGTGGAAATGTGCTGGAATAAGACGGTATCTGAGATTGGCGGTGAGCAGCAGGTGCAGTGGATTACAGTGGATTCCACAACAGGAGAAGAAAGTGTTCGTCTGGATGTGGACGGTGTGTTTGTGGCAGTGGGAATTACTCCGGATACAGAATTTGTGAAAGATCTGGTGCAATTGGATAAAGGCGGATATATTGTGGCAGGGGAAGATGGAAAGACCAGTGTGCCGGGAATTTATGCGGCAGGAGATATCAGAACAAAACCGCTTCGCCAGATTATTACTGCGGCAGCAGATGGGGCAAATTGTATTACATCAGTGGAAGAATACTTACGGGAATTACACTAAAACGAGGAAGATGCCTGTCGGGTTTCGTGAGAAAAAGAAGAGGTTTGTCAAATATCTACAAATTGTGTCGAAAATTAACACAATTAAGGTGGATAAAGAAAAAGTTATACCGAAGTTATCCACAGGTAAAAAACCCACAAATGCCGTAAAATGGACTTATACACAAAGTTATCCACTTTATCCACAAAAATGAATGTGGAGAACCTTGATTTACATAACGCAAAAAGAAACAAATGTTTTGTATATAAGTGATAAATCGTGTTTTTTAGGGAAATATTGTGGAAAACTACTTGACAATTATGTAGTCGAATAGTGGGTCGAATTGTGTCAAATTTTCAAACAATTTATCTGAGGTTATGTAAACAATGGAAAGGGAGAGGGATTTCCACTGAAGCTATTATTTTTAATTTTGTTGTGAAAATCCCATTTCCCTTTACCTATAACCTTGTTGGTGC
This sequence comes from Eubacterium sp. UBA3279, assembly GCA_002361775.1. GTDB lineage: Bacteria > Bacillota > Clostridia > Lachnospirales > Lachnospiraceae > Oliverpabstia. The sequence continues at coordinate 15,038 of DETV01000003.1, read as the reverse complement.
AAATTTGTCGTATTTACAAGAACAAGGTTACATATTTTTGAGAAGTTCGATATAGTTTCGGATTTTTTCCACGTCATTCCGATAAGTGTAGCCCAAGGTATGGCAGACTTCTTTCATTGCTGCTTCAAATAGCTGCAGGGAGGTGTACAGAGAATCCCAGGCTGTTTCCAAGCTATCCAGACGATGGCATGCAAGTAACTGTTCAGATTCTTCAGTGGTAAGAAAATGAAAAAGCCACTTATCTCTTTTTCCCGTGTTAAGGGGAAATCCTTTTCGGCTTCCTGCCAGATATCCCAGCATACGGAGAAGTTCTACATGGAGAATCTGTTCAAAATGCCAGTTGGCAAACAGTAATTCTTTGCGCAGCAGTCCTTTGGCTACATAGGTAGAGACAAAGAGAAATTCATTGGCACAGTCATTGACAAAGGCTTCGGTAGGTTTTTGTACCCGGAAATTTTCATCTGTGGGTGCAGGTAAAGCGGGACAAATTCCGTCTTTGTCTATCAGAACACGAATCAGGGGATCCTGAGAAAAATATTCATCTTTCGTTTCCACAGGAACCAGAGTAAGGTCAATCTTAATTCCATCAGAAAACAGCATAAGATAAGAAAACCAGCCTTCCGGCATATCCGCCGGAAATAATTCCATTGCTTCCGGTTTTTGCATAAAGATTCTGTCACCGAAGACAGAAAGCCATTCGTCGGAGCAGGTAAAGCTGTCGATATCATTTACCAGAAATGTGATGTCGTAATCCTGCCAGATATCCGGCGTTACATTTGGATTGACACGGCTTCCTTCCAGAGTCAGTACCCGGATTCGCGGGTCATTATTTACAATATTTTCAAATAATGTGAACATTTCTTTTGAATTACGCATGGATTTTCCTCCTTATTTACGAAAAACTCCCCTGGAAGGGGAGTCTATATCGCTTTCTTTTTCGTCTGCATTCGTTTGATTACTTTCAGACGAGTAAATTCTTCACGTTCTTTTTCTTCCAGGGCATTGGTAATATCCTTGGTAAGCTGCTGATAGTGAGGAATAGTAATATTTTTTAATGCATTGGCTCTTTTTTGAGTCTTTTTAATATTGGCTGCCAGACGGTAAGCTGAATTTTCCACCATGGAAAGCCGGATGGTCAGTTCTTTTACTTTTTCGAAAGCCTGTCTCGTCGCATCCAGAGATTCTTTGGTGCTGTAGAATGCATAGGTGGGAATATCTCCATCTGTATCATACTGAACCAGAGGAATTTCTGTTCCCATAATACTTCTTGTCTTGATGCGGATAGAATCTTCTATAGGAACTGTGTAGGAAATGGTCTGTACTGTGTTGATACCGATTTCCATGTTGGCCTTCTGAAGCGCTGAATAAGCAGAACGGAAGGTCTGATCAATCTGGGACTGGATTCCTTTGGCTTCTTCAATGAGATCCATCAGTTCCCGCACCAGAATATTTCTTTTCTTATCCATCAGGTCAAATCCCTGAAGAGCAAGAGCCAGGGAATTTTTGGCCAGAATCAGATTTCCCTTGGTAGGGAAGGTATTTGGATCCATAATATTCCCCCTTTTACTTCATCATTGCATCAGCATCAGCTTTGGCTTCTTCTGCAAGATCAATTTCTGTAGGCTGGTAGTACTGATTCAGAATCTTTGTATCAATACGATCCAGTTCTTCTTTGGGAAGAAGTCCCAGAAGCTTCCAGCCGATATCCAAAGTCTGCTGGATGGTACGGTTTTCGAATTCACCCTGTCCTACGAAGTGTTTTTCGAAGGCGTTTCCAAAAATCAGGTATTTTTTATCCAGTGGAGAAAGTTCGTCTTCACCGATAACAGATGCCAAAGCGCGGGCGTCTCCTACTTTTGCATAGCAGGAGAAAAGCTGGTTGGCAACATCCTGATGATCGGATCGGGTATAGCCTTCACCGATACCGTCCTTCATCAGACGGGACAGAGAGGGCAGTACGTTGATTGGCGGATAAACAGACTGTCCGTGAAGCTGACGATCCAGTACGATCTGACCTTCTGTGATGTACCCGGTCAGGTCAGGGATCGGATGGGTAATATCATCATTTGGCATGGTCAGAATCGGAATCTGGGTTACAGATCCGGTGCCGCCCTGTACAATACCGGCACGTTCATATAAGGTAGCCAGTTCACTGTACAGATAGCCGGGATATCCTTTTCTGGAAGGAATTTCTCCTTTGGAGGAAGATACCTCACGCATAGCTTCACAGAAAGAAGTAATATCGGTCAAAATAACAAGAATGTGCATACCTTTTTCAAAGGCAAGATATTCTGCTGCGGTGAGCGCTACCTTTGGTGTGATCAGACGCTCTACAACAGGATCATTTGCCAGGTTCAGGTACATAACTACGTGGTCTGCCACTCCGCTTTCTTCAAAGGTGCGGCGGAAAAATTCAGCTACATCATATTTGACACCCATAGCGGCAAATACGATGGCAAATTTCTCATCAGAGTTATCTCCCAGAGAAGCCTGCTGTACGATCTGGGCAGCAAGTTTATCGTGAGGAAGACCATTTCCGGAGAAAATAGGAAGTTTCTGTCCACGGATCAAAGTGGTAAGTCCGTCGATGGCAGAAATTCCGGTGCGAATATAGTTTCGCGGATATTCACGGGTTACCGGGTTTAAGGGCAATCCGTTGATGTTTACTTTTGTATCAGACACAATAGGTCCCAGTCCGTCAATAGGATTTCCAATACCGTCAAAGGTACGGCCCAGAATTTTTTCAGACAGAGCCAGCTCCATGGGATGACCAGTCAGACGGGTGTGGGTATTGTTCAGTGACATATTGTCGGAACCTTCAAAAACCTGGATGACAGCTTTGTCATCGTAGATTTCTACGATTCGTCCCAGTTTCTTTTCATTGCCGTCTATGGTAAATTCTACGATTTCTTCATAAGCGGCGTTTTTTACACCCTCCAGAACCACCAGAGGGCCATTGATTTCACTTAATCCTAAATATTCAATTGCCATTTGTGAGTTCCTCCTTATGCATTCTTTTCCAGTACTTTTTCGTAGAATTCATCTACGGCTTTTTTGTAGTCGTCAAACATTTCCGGTTTATCATTCGGTATATCATATTTGATAGCGATGATTTTTTCAAAAATCGTATCTTCTTTCAGAACTGACATGGGCATTCCCATGGTAACCAGAGCTTTTGATTTTTTGTAAAGATACAGGATGATTTCCATCATCTTGTACTGTTTTTCCATAGGAACACAGGTGTCATCCTTGTGGAAAGCATTTTGCTGAAGGAATCCAAGACGGATAACACGGGCAATTTCCAGAACAAGCTTCTGGTCATCGGGAAGTACGTCGCTTCCGATCAGTTTTACAATTTCCATCAGACTGCTTTCTGTATTAAGAAGAGCCATAATCTGATTTCTAAGGTCAACAAAGTTTTTGTTTACGTGTTCCTGATACCAGGGAGCCAGATCACTTAAATATTCACTGTAGCTGGTAAGCCAGTGGATAGCAGGGAAATGGCGGGCGTAGGCAAGGGATTTGTCCAGTCCCCAGAAGCAGCGGACAAATCGTTTGGTATTCATGGTAACCGGTTCGGAGAAATCGCCGCCCTGAGGGGAAACGGCGCCGATAATGGAGACACTTCCCTCAGAACCGTTCAGTGTTTCCATCATACCTGCTCTCTCATAAAAAGCAGAAAGCCGGGAAGCAAGATAAGCCGGGAAACCTTCTTCCGCAGGCATTTCTTCCAGTCGTCCGGACAGCTCTCGCAAAGCTTCTGCCCAACGGGAGGTAGAGTCAGCCATGATAGCCACATCATATCCCATATCCCGGTAATATTCTGCCAGAGTGAGTCCTGTGTAAATGGAAGCTTCACGGGCAGCCACAGGCATATTGGAGGTATTTGCGATCAAAGCAGTACGGTGCATCAGAGGATTTCCTGTTTTCGGATCCACCAGTTCACCGAATTCTTCCAGTACCTGTGTCATTTCATTTCCACGTTCTCCACAACCGATATAAATGATAATGTCGGCGTCTGACCATTTGGCGATCTGATGCTGGGTCATGGTTTTACCTGTTCCGAATCCTCCTGGAATGGCAGCGGTACCTCCCTTTGCAATAGGGAACATGGTATCCAGAATACGCTGTCCTGTTACCAGCGGAACGGAAGCGGGATAACGTTTGCTGACCGGACGGGGAATCCGGATAGGCCATTTCTGGCACAGGGTGAGATCTTTTGTACTTCCGTCTTTTAATTCCAAAGTCACGATAGTATCCTGAATAGTATAATCCCCATCGGGAACTACCCGGATAACAGTACCCTCCACCTGAGGAGGAACCATGGATTTATGAAGAATGGTTGCAGTTTCCTGGGTTTCTGCGATTACAGTTCCGCCGGAAATGTAATCTCCTTCAGAAACAGTTACATGAACAGACCATTTTTTCTTTGTGTCCAGTGAATCTACGCTGACACCACGGGTAATGTATTTACCGGACTGAGCTGCGATTTCACTTAAGGGGCGCTGGATTCCGTCAAAAATATTATTCAGGATTCCGGGACCCAGAGTAACAGAAATGGCGTCATTTGTTCCGGTAACCACAGCGCCGGGTTTTAAACCGGTAGTTTCTTCAAAAACCTGAACAGTGGTAGCGTCTTTGGTCAGAGAAATGACCTCGCCTACCAGATGTTCTTCACCAACATAAACCATTTCTGACATACGAAGACCTGTGTTTCCTTTCAGGTAGACAACAGGTCCGTTAATTCCATAGATAATTCCTGTGTTATTCATCTGCCATACCTCCGGTAAAGATAAATTCATCCTTTGCATCTCTCAGCAATCTAGCAAATGAGTTGTCGATCAATATGTTCTTGGAACGGATAACGGCCCGCATACCGCCCATCCAGGATTCTCTGGAAATAGAAGGAGAAAATCCAAAGTGGCTGGTGAGAGCAGGAATCAACTGCTCGTCAGAAGGATCAATATAGATAATCATCTCATCTTCTCCGGCAAAATCCAGCGCTTCCTGAATACGTTTGCACAGATATTCAGGATAGTCGGGAGTGGATTTGAATTGGGTCAGCCGTTGTTCCACTTCCTGGAATATCTCTTTTTTTATCTCTTCGTTTTTGGAAGAGAGGATACGGCGATATTCCAGTTGTTTTGCTGAAACGGTTTTGTTGATTTCCCGTTTCAGATTATCAGATTCGGCCTGAAGCTGAGCTTTGGCCTGGCGTTCTTTTGTTTCTTTGTGTTCCTGAAACATTTTATCCAGTGCTTCTTTGTGTTCGTCGCGAAGCTGTTTGGCTTCTTTTGCGGCGCTTTCTATGGAAGCATCGTAAAAATGCTGTAATTTTTCTTCCGTTGTCAAAGTTAATCACCCTCTTTTTAAAGTTTTAATCCAATAGCCTCATTGACGTAGGAGGTGATGAAATCCGGTTTTCTTCCGGTACCATGCCGGTCAGGAATCTCAATAATCAGCGGCACTTTGTGGTGCAGCTTAACCTCATCCACGATTTCGGGGAATTCTCTTCCGAACTTTTCTGTCAGAAGAAGAATTCCAATCTCTTTATCTGCCAGAGCAGATTCCAGAGCTTCTCTTAATTCTTCTCTTTCATGAACAACCACACCATCCACACCGGCAAGTCGCATGCCGGTCTGGGTGTCAATGTTGTCACTGATCAGATACATTTTCATAAAATGAACCCCTTTTCGTCTTTTGGATCAAAGTTTACCAAGAATCATGAAAGAAATAATCAGACCATACAGAGCGATACCTTCTGCCATGGCTACGAAGATCATAGATTTACCAAACAGAGAACCGTCTTCGCTGATTGCTCCCAAAGCAGCGCTGGCAGAGCTGGCAACAGCGATACCGGAACCGATACCGGAAAGACCGGTAACCAGAGCGGCACCCAGATAACCAAGACCGGTAGCAAGACCATTTCCGCTTACTTCAGCAGCAGCCTGTACGCTCTGTGTTCCTGCGAACATGGCGATGGTGGCAACAAAAAGAGTACCAAAGAAGAAGAAACAGTTGATAGCCAGTGACTTTTTATAACGTTTTTTGTTTTTCTCGCCCAGGAGAAATGCTGCTCCAGGGATAATGATGCTCAGAACAAGGGCAATAGCTGTAGTGATTTCAATAATGTTTGTCATGATAATATCCTCCTAGATTAGATGTAGAATTCATTTATTTTGCTTTTTTTGTTAAAAAAGGACGGAAAGGTTTTCCACTTCCTTTGTAAAACCTGCTGAACATTTCATAATATTCAAGACGAAGTACCTGAATACCTACGATAAGACCTTCCATAGCGGTAACGAAAATATTTCCTGCGATAATTACCAGCCAGTTGGGAGATCCCGCTTCTGCGCCGGCCAGCATAAGTACTACTTCCATCATGGCAGCATGGCTTACTGCAAAAGCGCCGATACGGACGAAAGAAAGTGTATTGGAAAGGTAACTGAGCATTACTTCGAAAAGCTCGAAGAAACTCTGAACGAAATACATTCCCTTACTTCCCTCAATGATGGGGGATTCTTTCTTGATCAGGCGGGTAAGAGGCTCTTTCAGCATAATGATGATCAGAGGGATTCCGAACATTACCCCAAGAACGATACCGGCAGGAAGCTTGTGACCTGTCATAAACAATAAGATAACAGCCACAAGTGAGCCATAAAATACTAATCCGGCAACAGCGTTCTGGTCGAACCAGATATTTTCCAGATCTTTTTGACGGATAGCATTAATAATATGGAACACCATGGTCAGAAGAATCATAAACATACCGAAAGCAATAGCCACAACGAACACGGTATTTAATTTGCCAAGGAAAGGCAGATCAGCCATGGCAGTTACAGGGCGAAGCCATATTGCGGGTATCACATCTTCAAATCCGAAAATACTTCCGAACATGAGACCGAAAAATGTGGAGAAAATACCTGCTGTTCCAATGATGGCAGCCAGATCTATTTTCTTGAACTTGTAAAGAAGTAATCCGCCGATCAGAAGGCAGGCTCCCTGTCCCGCATCGCCAAACATGGCGCCGAAAATAAAGATATAAGTGAGAGCTACGAAAATGGTTGGATCAATCTCATGATAAGATGGTAATCCGTACATTTTTACAAACATTTCAAATGGTTTGAATATTTTCGGGTTTTTCAGTTTTGTAGGCGGTTCTCCGTGAGCAGGAGTTTCATCTGTCTCCACAAAACAATACAAATTGGAATCATCGGTAATATCTTTCTGGAAAGCTTCTGCATCTGAAACAGACATCCATCCGCACAAGATATAGAAGACTTCTCTGTTGTCTTCTTTAGTGCAGGCAGCCAGCTTTCGCACGTCGAAATTACGGGATTGAGATTCCAGCCGTTCTTTTGCTGCGATCACTTCACTTCCTTTATCCTGAATCAGACTGCGGGTCTGTTCCTGCAGAGCTTTCAGAGATTTTTTGATGGAAGTTAACTGATTATTCAGATCGATACACACCTGCTGGGGGGTACCGTGGAGTTCCTGGGGAAGTTCCATCTGTTCAAAATGCATAGATGCATAAACCGCATCTACGCTGTCAGCCTCACTTCGGGGACAAAAATAAGTTCCCCAGATATAACTGTCATCTGAATAAGAACGGAAAAACAATGTTTTCATGTTTGCATAAACATAATCTTCAAATTTGGAATAGTATTCCTTGGAAATTCTTCCAAAACGACAGCAAACGTAACGGAATTTTAACAGACTATCCAGATCAAAATCCAGTTGACGGAAGGGCTGCAGTTTTTGAAGCAGTTCTTCCAGTTCTTTTTGCTGTGTTTCCAGGTCTTTGCGGTTTTCGTTAATCTCTGTCAGTTCTTTATCGAACTTCTGGATCAGAGAAATAGAATCTTCCAATGAAAGGGAAATATCTTTTTGCGCCGCGGCGGGATCCAGCAGACTTTCAAATTCCGCTGCCCTTGCCAGGAGATTTTTATAAGGATTGATCTCCAGATAAGGGGTAAGATTCTGAACAGTTTTAAGCTGCGCCAGGGCATTTTCCAGATGGATTTCATATTTGGAAAGATACTGATCCACGACACGGTCAATGTCCGCTTTAGGCCCGGTGATGCTTATAAATTCCATTTTTTCAATCATGATTTACATCCTCCGGTGGTAATAATGTTTTGTAACTTTCAGGTAAGTTACGATTTAAAAATATAGCTCATGGTATCTTCCGGACTGCAGCCGTATCGGATACATTCCAGTACGGTGATCAGTCGGTCAATCTCATGTTCTTTGTGATAAAGATAGCAGTAAATAGTTGCTGCAGAGTAAGGATCCTGTTTGCTTGCAACAAGAAGAACGTGTTTCATAATGTATGAATACATTTCTTCCAGCGTATGGGAATCCAGTTTGTCGTATCGCTGTCCATAATAAGTTTGGTGGAGAAGTGATTCAAAAGTGTTCATGTTATCAGCTTCTACCAGAGCAGATACTTCTTTCTTTTTTAATTTGTAGTTAACAGGAATCAACAATGCATAAATATCGGCAGAATTCATATGGTAATACTGCTTTGAACGATAAATCCATTGAAGATTCAGAAGATCGAATTTATTTCCGTAGGCTCTGGTAATCTCTTCCAGATCCTTTTTCTTTAACAGCTTATCTTTTGTTTTCCATATAGTGGAAAAATAATACAGATCCAGTGTCATCTCATAATCGAACAGAGTTGGATCTTCCAGGCGGGCCAGGGCGTGAAGAGGCTGATAGTAAGGCGTTCCCTTAAGATTTGTCACAAATTCCTCCACAGACCCGGAGGCCGTAAGTTTATTGATATCCAGTTTTGAGTGCTTATCAAAGAAGGGCTTGAACAAAGAAAGATCCAGATCCACGTGTCTGTGATCGAAAATTTTGTTCAGACATTCTTTCATAATAGAAACCTCGTAACGGCAAAAATAAAGATCCAGAAAATTCCGTTGTTCCATATTGGAAAAACGATAGATCTTTGTGAAATCATCATAAATAGAGTTCACCAGAAGCTGTTCGATTTTACCTCTGTGCAGATCGTCTTCGGATAAAGATGACCAGGTGTTTTGATAAGCCGGTTTTTGCCTCAGGTAAGCTACTGCCTGGGGAACAGTTTTTAATTCTGCCAGTTCTCTGTACTGCTGGGTAGTCAAAAGCCTGCTTTGCATAGCCCGTATTTTTGTTGACAGGCCGCTGTAAGATAATAAAGAACTCATAATATTCACATCCTGATTATTTTATGAAAGATTTTATCAGCTATTTTATGGTGATTTTCCTGATAATAATTTTCCATGGCAGACACAGTATGTTCCATGGCTGTTTTCATATGTTCTAATTCCTCTTCAGATTGCTGCTGGAGATCATGGCGGAGATTTTCCAACTCTTTTTGGGTGGAAGCTTCGACTTGGGCATCAAATTCTGCAGTTTGCTTTTCGGCAGCTTTATCCTGAGTTTTGGTTTCATTTACAGCAGCTTCCATGATGCGGGACGCGGCTGTTTCTATTTCGGACAATTTGTCAATAATTGGTTCCATTTTTACCTCCCTTTCTTTCTGTATTTTACAGATGCCTGATGAATTTTATTTTCCTTATTATTCAATGGGCATCTTAATATCCACCTATAATACACCTTTTTAAAAAAAAAGTAAATCGCACTTTTAAAATAATAGATTTTGTAGTAAAATAGTGTCTATCTTAGGCGTAAAATCGCTGTTTTTCAGTAAGAGTAATGAGAAAAAGGAGAAAAAGAATGAGGCTGAGAAATATTCCAGGTTCTAAAGAAGCAATCGCACAGAGTGTTCATGTGATTCAGAATCCGGGGGAAAGCAAAGGTAACTGGAAAAAGGTTTTCGGTAACCAGAATCCTGTCCGGATAGAAGTGGGAATGGGAAAAGGACGTTTTATCATGGATATGGCCCGGCTCAATCCTGAGTATAATTATATAGGAATTGAAATGTATGACAGTGTACTTTTGCGGGCGGTGCAGAAGTTGGAACAGTCAGATGAAAACCTTCCTAATTTATATTTTATCCGAATGGATGCAAGAAATCTCCCGGAAGTTTTTGGAAAAGAAGAAGTGGATCGGATTTATCTGAATTTTTCTGATCCCTGGCCGAAAGACCGCCATGCGAAGAGAAGACTTACTTCCCGGCAGTTTCTGGAAAGATACGATCAGATTCTCACAAAAGAGGGACAGGTGGAATTTAAGACAGATAATCGTCCTCTGTTCGAATTTTCTTTAGAAGAAATCCAAGCAGCCGGATGGAAATTACTGGCGCATACCTTTGACCTCCATCATGACGAGGATATGATCAAGGGAAATGTAATGACAGAATATGAAGAAAAATTTTCTTCCGCAGGCAATCCCATTCATAAATTAATAGCTGTTCGATAGCAGTAATGAATATATTTCCCTGCGCTGAATAAAATATAAAAAAAGCGTGGGGAAATGGGAATGACAAGGAAAAAATGTAAGAAAATTCCTTTCTGGGACTGGAGTTATAATAATCCTGTATGGGATAGAAAATTTATGAAAATCTATAAATCCATAAAAGAATTAGATGAATTTTTAAAAGATAATAAGGAACAGGGAAGAAAAGGAAGAAAAAAATAAAAAAAACGTTAAAAAACACTTGCTTTTTTTAAAAGTATTGGGTATAATAATTTTTGCGTTAAGGAAATGCGCCTTTAGCTCAGTTGGTAGAGCAGTAGACTCTTAATCTATTTGTCCAGGGTTCGAGCCCCTGAAGGCGCACACAAAGCACTGTTTTTGCAGACGTAGGAGCTGCGGGGACGGTGCTTTTTTACTTGTATGAGATCCGATGGATGACTTCATTTTTATTTTACAAAACAGGGAAATAGCGTATAATAAGGTATGGATGTTAAGGAGGAGCAGGATGTTTCAGAAAAAATCAACGGATATGCTGGAAGGGTCACCGCTTTGGTCGATGGTCTTTTTTGCCATGCCGATGATTATAGGTAATCTGTTCCAGCAGTTTTATAATATGGCNNTAGCTCAGTTGGTAGAGCAGTAGACTCTTAATCTATTTGTCCAGGGTTCGAGTCCCTGAAGGCGCACTAAGAGCACTGTTTTTGCAGACATTGAGCTGTGGGGACGGTGCTTTTTTGTTATACGTGGTATTGCTATCGTTTGACAAAGGGGACAAATCCTGTTATTTTTAAAAAAAACAGAAAAAGGAAGAGTATTTATGAATCGTGACGTACCATTGAAAAAATATGCAAAGAAGATGGAACATTCCTATACTTTGGGGGCGTTTCCTACTATAGAACTTCTGAAAAATCAGCCGGAACACGTATTGAAGGTGCTGCTTCATCCGGACATGAACAGTCAGGCGCAGTTAGATATTATCAGCGGTCTGTGCCGGGAACATCATATTCCGTTGGAGACAGCGGGAAAAACAGTTGAGAAGTTACGGGATAAAGAAAATATTTTTGCCATTGGTGTGTTTGAAAAGTATGAGAACACATTAGAGCCGGAAAAAAACCACATTGTGTTGGTGAATCCGGGGGATATGGGAAATATGGGAACGATTATCCGTACCAGTATTGGATTTGGAATTGAAAATCTGGCGATCATTGAACCGGGAGCAGATGTGTTTAATCCCAAGGTAGTGCGGGCCTCTATGGGTTCGCTCTTTCAACTGAAGTTTCATTATTATAAGAGTTTTGAAGAATATGCGCAGACAGCGGGAGAGCGGAAAATGTATCCGTTTATGCTGAAAGGGGCAGTTCCTTTGCAGGAACTAAAACGTGCCCCCAGGGAAGTGTATTCTTTGATTTTTGGAAATGAAGCCACAGGTCTGCCGGATGATTTTTCCAAAATCGGTCAGAGCGTGGTGATTCGTCATACCGACCATATTGATTCTTTGAATCTGGCGTTGGCAACGGGAATAGGAATTTATGAATTTACCCGTTAAAAATGACGGAAAAAAGATTAAATGTTGCTGGGAGGAAAACCAGAAGACAGATCATACAGTTATATCTGCAAAGGCGGCATGGGTCACTTTAGCCAGATCTTGTGGATTCAGGATAATGGAAGTACCCAGCCGTCCGCCGCTGATATAAATTTTATCAAAATTCTGAGCGCTGGAATGGATAATGGTAGGGAAATTTTTCTTCATACCCAGTGGACTGCAGCCGCCACGCACATAGCCGGTAACTTTGGTGATTTCTTTTACAGGAATCAGTTCCACAGATTTTTCTCCCACCGCTTTTGCGGCTTCTTTTAAGTGTACTTCATCAGCAATGGGAACCACAAATACATAGTACTGACGGCTTTTTCCCTGAGCTACCAGTGTTTTGAAGGACTGTTCTACAGGAGCGCCTGTTTTTTGGGCGGTATGGAGACCGTCAATAAAATTATCACATTCATACTGGAGAAATTCATAAGAAATTTTATTTTTATCCAGAATTCTCATGGCATTTGTTTTTACTTCTTTGCTCATTGTTATATCACCTCGTTTCTAATTTTACATGGTTGCAAAAAAAATATCAACAAAATTTCAAGAGACAGATTAGAAGAATGTACTAAAAAAGAAAGAACTGAAAAATTGTGCTGGACAAAATGATTTTTCAGGAATATAATGAGTCCAAGTTAAAGATATCAATTCTTAAAGCAACGGTTCAGTTGCATGATTCCCTACAACGAAAAACTGAAAAGTGGAGGAAAACATGAGTATAACAGGTATTTTTTGCGCATTTTTCTCACTTGTAGCCGTATTTATGGATGTAAAGTGGGAGAAAGTGTTCAATTTCTGGATTCTGGGAGGATGGGTCTGCGGGGTGGTGATTCATTTGATCTCAGGAGAAATGTATAGCTGGAGAAGCTTTATTGGAGGAACTTTGACACCCATATTTCTTTTGTTCCCGCTGTTTATCGGGAAAATGCTGGGAACAGGAGATATTAAGATGTTTGCTGTTCTGGGCAGTGTGATGGGGGTAAAAAAGATTGTGTATTGTCTGATTGCCTCTTTTCTTGTAGGAGCAGTCCTCAGCGTTCCTGTTTTGATGTTTCGGTGTGATGCCCGGGAACGTTTTTCATATTTTTTTACATATCTGAAGCAGGTACTGGAAACCAGAACCTTTCCCCCCTATCTGATGCCGGGAAAACATCCGGAAAATATTCATTTTACCATTCCCATTTTTATCAGTGTATTGTTATTTTGCGCAGGAGGATATTTATGAAAAGAGAACGAAATATATTTGCAGTTTGTGATCTGGAGGTAGAGTACGCCTACCATTTTATGGAATATTTGAGTAAGAAGAAAAATATACCTTTTGAAATCCGGGTTTTTACCAGTGTGGACACCCTTCTTGGCTTTGTAAAAGAGCAGGAAATAGAACTTTTGCTGATTTCAGAAAAAGCTATGTGTCAGGAAATTCAGGAAGAGAAAATTGGACAAATTATGATTTTATCAGAGGGGGTATCTGGGATTTATTCGGAAGCTTATCCCAGTATTTATAAGTACCAGTCTTCCAATCAGGTGATACGGGAGGCGCTTACCTGTTATGGGGAAGGGAAAAAGGAAATGGGAAAACTTCCGGCGGTACAGAAAAAGCAGGTGGAAATTCTGGGGGTGTATTCTCCAGTGGGAAGAACTATGAAGACAACCTTTGCTTTAACCATGGGACAGATTCTGGCTAAAAGAAAAGCTGTCCTTTATATGAATCTGGAAGAGTATTCGGGATTTGAATATTTACTGGAGCAGACTTATGAACAGACGATGGGGGATCTTCTCTACTATCTGCGGCAAAAGACGCCTAACTGGATAATGAGAATGAGTGGAATGATTCAGACGATGAACAATCTGGATTTTTTGCCGCCGGTATTTACACCTGGAGATATTCAGAGTACGACGTTGGAAGAATGGATAGAATTGCTTCAGGGGATTATTGATTACAGTAATTATGACATAATCCTTCTTGATCTGGGAGATGGGGTTTCCGGCTTATATCGATTTTTGGATCAGTGTACGAAAATTTATATGCCTGTAAGAAATGATCCTGTTTCCCAGGCAAAAATCACTCAGTTTGAAACGATTTTACGGACTTTGAATCAGGGAAAAGTGTTAGGAAAGATTCAGAAATTAAAGCTGCCCTATCACAGAACAACCCATAAAGGGGTGAATTATCTGGATGACCTGGTCTGGAGTGAACTGGGAGATTATGTTCGGGAACTTATTAGGAAAGAAGGGGTTGTTTTGCAGCAGGAGAAAAAAGGAAAGGGGAATGAAGAATGGATGGAAGATTCTTTGCAGATGTCCGACAGGAACTTATGAGAGAACTGGATCAGGGAATTGAGTGGACGGATACACAGATTTTGGAAAAGATTGATGACCTTGTTCTCGCCCGTACAAGAAGAAGTTGTTTAACTGTGGAAGAAAAAGAACACCTGAGAAAAGAACTATTTTATTCTGTGCGGAAATTAGATATTTTGCAGGAACTTCTGGATGATGATCAGGTGACGGAAATCATGGTAAACGGGTATGAAAACATTTTTCTGGAGAAAAACGGAAAAAGAATGCGGTGGGACAGGAAGTTTGTATCAAAAGAAAAACTGGAAGATGTGATTCAGCAGATTGCAGGTAAGTGTAACCGTGTGATTAATGAGAATTCTCCTATTGTGGACGCCAGGCTGGAAAATGGTTCCCGGGTGAACGGAGTGGTTTATCCGGTGGCGTTGGAGGGACCGGTGCTGACAATCCGTCGATTCCCTGATGAACCCATTACTATGGAATGGCTATTGAAACAAAAAAGTATAACAAAGGAAGCGGCAGAGTTTCTCGAAAAAGCAGTGGCAGCAGGATATTCTATTCTGATCGGAGGAGGAACCTCTTCCGGAAAAACAACATTTCTAAATGCTTTATCTAATTATATTCCCAGAGATGAAAGAATTATCACAATTGAAGACAGTGCGGAATTACAGATCCAGGGAATTGATAATCTGGTTCGGCTGGAGACAAAACCGGCAAATATGGAAGGAAATAAAGAAATCACTATTCGGGACTTGATCCGCACAGCCCTTCGTATGGCGCCGGA
>DETV01000026.1:5833-10286 GCA_002361775.1 Eubacterium sp. UBA3279 | reverse complement strand
TTTTCATCCATATCCAGCTTCATATATATTGGTTAAGCGTCCAATTTTATCCACCGCATCATGATTTCCCGTCCAATGATGCCAATTCGGATAATTTAAATCCGCTGGTGAATAAAAATTTACCGCCAGCCGATTACACGACTGGCGGTAAATTTTTATTCGTTGTCCTCTTATTATATTACACTTTTCCAGGTTTACATCAATTTATATTCGCCATTTTCAATCACTACTGCTTTTGCTTCTTTTGATGGCTCACCGTCTGCTGACCAGGAAATTCCGCTTCCTGTAAGTCCATCCATCGTGATCTCTGTCATGGCTGTTTTTAACTTATCACACATATCAGATACAGACATATCTGTTGTAACTCCAGCTTTCTCCACTGCTTCTTTCACTGCATACACACAGTCATAAGCATCTGCTGCAAACTGGATCGGAGCAATATCAAATTTCTCTGTATAAGCTTTTACAAAGGCCTGTGTTTTTTCATCTTCTGCATTTGCAGTAAATGGTGTCAACAGCATAACTCCTTCTGCCAGACTCACATCAAAGTTTTTCACATCCAAAATACCATCCAGACCATCGCAGCCGAAGAACTGTGGTTTATATCCCATCTTGTCTGCCTGTGTAAGAATCAAAGAAGCTTCCTGATAGTAAACAGGTAAAAATACCATCTCTGCTCCTGAATCCTTTGCTTTCTGAAGCTGAACAGTAAAATCTGTCTTATTATCCGCTGTGAAAGCTTCTGCTGCTACAATTTCAATTCCACGATTCTTTGCTTCTGTAGTAAAATTCGCATAAATACCAGAAGAATAGGGATCGGAACTGTCATAAATCACTGCGACTTTAGTTGCCAACTGATGTTCGCCAATATAAGTTGCTGAAGAGGTACCCTGATTCGGATCTGAGAAACACATACGGAAAGCATTGTCATACTGAATACTTTCCACTGCTGTAGCAGAAGGTGTCAGATGGAACATATTATCTCCATGAGTTTTTTCTACAACTGCTGTACATGGTTTGGAAGTTGTGGTACCGATCAGAATCTGCATTCCCCAGTCTTTCAGAGAGTTGTATGCATTCACTGATTTTTCCGGATTATTCTCATCGTCTTCAAACTTATAAGAAATCTGTTTTCCCGCAATTCCACCGGCTTCATTGATCTCATCCACCGCCAACTGGATACCATTCTTAACAGCAGAACCATATGCTGCCGTATCACCGGTAATCGGTCCGATACCTCCGATCATAAATGTATCCCCTTTTGCCTGGTCAGCGCCTTCCTCTTTTGAACTTCCGCAAGCTGTCATAGATGTAACCAACAATGCGGATGCCAGTAATAAACTTGTCACTTTCTTATAATTTTTCATAACTATCTCCTCCCTCCACCTATTCTTTATAGGCTTTCTGTAAATTATTTTACAATATACTCTCAATTTTTATGTTTGTCAATAGTTTTCTGTATTTTCCGTCTTTCTGACAAAAGCATTTGTTTGTCTCAGTTGGTCATTTGCTTTTTCACAGTAACGTATTGACAACTAAAATCAACATTTCTATAATAAAAACAGTTCCCTATAAATATATATTGGATAAATATAATTAATATCAAAAAGGAGGCATTTTGAAATTTGAAGATTACAAAGGATACTACCATACCTGAACTTTTAGAAATGGATTCACGGGCAGCCGAAATTCTCATGGAAGCGGGAATGAATTGTGTCGGCTGTGCAGCCTCTGCCAGTGAAACACTGGAAGAAGCTGCCGCCGAACATGGAATTGACCCGGTACTGTTAGTTCGAAAACTGAACCTTAGATTATTGGGAATTTTATAATTCCCAATTTTCAATTATTTACGTTTCATGCGTACCATATTCCAACTGTGTTTTCCCAGAATACCGGATAATTTTCCTGCTTCCAGCTTTACGGTATTCCCTGCAGTTGGTGATACTTCTCCTGGATTTTTCTCTGTATTGACAGCTTTCATATCCTGATGACTTAAAACCACATGTTCTTCTATCTGAAATTTTTCAAACTGCCGCAGGTCACAGGTGATTTCCATATCTTCTTCCAGACATTTATTTACTGCAAAAAGCACCAGTTCTTCTTCCGCTTCATTCCATACGAGAACGCCGTCAAGATAAGGAGCTGTTCCGTAAGTCTTGCTCTCATACACGGGGCTTTTGATCACTGTATGCAGCACTGTTCCCCGTCCATACTGACTTGTATAACGGAAAGGATAAAATATAGTCTGTCTCCAGGCTCCCGTATCTGAAGTCATAATAGGAGCAATCACATTTACAAGCTGGGCAAGACATCCTATTTTTACCCGGTCTGCATGACGAAGCAGGGTAATCAACATACTTCCCACCAAAAGAGCATCTTCAAAGTTATAAATATCTTCCAACTGATGTGGCGCCTTTACCCATTTTTCCAGTTTTTCATCCGCTTCATTGGAATGATACCATACATTCCACTCATCAAAGGACAGATTTATTTTCTTTTTACTTCTCCGTTTTGCTTTTACGCAATCACAGATAGATACCACAGAAGAAATAAATTCATCCATTCCCACACTGCTGGCAAGAAAATCCGGCGTATCATTGTCTCTATTTCCATAATATTGATGAAGGGACAGATAATCTACCTGATCATAACAGATTCCTAAAACTGTATCTTCCCAGGTACCAAAGGTGGGCATATCCAGATTGGAACTTCCGCACGCCACCGTTTCTATGGACGGATCCATCATTTTCATAAGACGTCCCGTCTCTTCTGCGGCCCTTCCATATTCCTGAGCCGTTTTATGTCCCATCTGCCACGGACCGTCCATTTCATTTCCCAGGCACCACAATTTAATGTTGTGAGGGTCCTTATATCCATGCTGTTTTCTCAGATCACTGTAATAGGTTCCTTCCTTAAAATTACAGTATTCCAAAATATTTTTGGCATCTTCCGCTCCTCTGGTTCCCAGATTTACCGCCATCATGACATCTGAATTTGCTTTTTTCGCCCAGGTGGCAAATTCATTTAACCCAAATTCATTGGTTTCAATCACCTGCCAGGCCAGATCAACTTTGGACGGTCTCTCTGCTTTTGGTCCTACTCCGTCTTCCCAGTGATAACCGGAAACAAAATTTCCCCCGGGATAACGTACTACAGGAACCTGCAATTCTCTCACCAATTCAATCACATCTTTTCTCAGGCCCTGCTCGTCTGCAAAAGGACTTCCCGGCTGATAAATCCCTTCATACACTGCCCGTCCCAAATGCTCAATAAACGAACCGTAAATCCTTTTGTCCACTTCGCTTACAAGAAAATGTTTATCTGTAATAATTTCCGCTTTTTTCATATTCTCCATCCTCCCGTTTCTTACTTTGCAGCTATTATGTGTTTTTATACTTCTGCCTCTTTTATAAATTCTATCTTATCGGATTTTTCTCCTTTCTTCCATTGCCTTTCTTCCGCAAAACTTGACTTTTCTTCCGGTCCTGTGCTACTCTCTTTTTAACTTATTTATATTTTCTGCTGCTATTTTTATCTTTTGGGAGGCGCCTATGTTTACCGTAAATTACTGTGAGTTTAACCGTTCCAACTCTGACTGTGACCGGATTTACCGCCCCGGCGGAAGCGGTGATTATCTTTTTCTCCTGTTGAAAACTCCTATGAAATTCCATCTGACAGAACGAAGCATCATTTCCCGGGAAAATGCCTGTATTCTCTATACCCCGGGAATTTCTCAGGATTACCAGGCTGTAAGAAAATTCAGAAACAGTTATATTCACTTTTCCACCGACCTGGCTTTTGAAGATACCTATCAGATACCTGTCAACAAACTTTTTTATCCTGCAAATGTACAGGAAACAGACAATATTCTCCGGGAAATCCAGCAGGAATATCTCTCACGAAATCTTCACTGGGAAAAAAGGCTGTGTAATCTCACAGAAGAACTTTTTCTTCTTTTGTCCAGGTCACTCCATCAACCTTCTTATGGTCATCTTCCCACTGATTCCGATCTTTTAAAGTCCTTTCAAAATATACGTCTGACCATGCTGAAAAACTGCGAAGAAAACTGGTCTATCCAACGACTGTGCCGGGAAACAAATATGGAAAAAAGTCAGTTTTATCATTATTACAAATTATTTTTCCAGTCCACTCCAAAATCCGAGCTTCTTCAGGCCAGAATGGAAAAAGCCCGTTATCTGCTTACCAATGAAGCATTACAGATCCAGCAGGTAGCTCAGGCTTGCGGATTTACCAATATGCAGCATTTTTCCCGCTATTTTAAAGAATGGTTTCACTGTTCTCCCCGGGAATATTCCCACAGAAAAATCGTTTGATTTTCCTGTTTTTTGCAAAACAAAAAGTCCGAAAACCCTCTAAAGGCTTTCAGACTCTTTTCTTAAGCTGATGACGGGAATTGAACCCGTGACCCCTTCCTTACCAAGGAAGTGCTCTA
>DETV01000026.1:4885-5524 GCA_002361775.1 Eubacterium sp. UBA3279 | reverse complement strand
CTCTACCTCTGAGCCACATCAGCGCTTATACTGTATCGGAAATTTCTTTTTCATTTCCCGCTACAGTTAGATAGTTTATCAAACATATGTATAAAAGTCAAGCATAATTTCTGTTTTTCTCACTTTTATTTTTTATTGTTCTTATCCTTCACAGAAACTTCAGCCGCTGCCTTTTTCTCATTCCGGCAACGGCTGCTATTTTACTTACTTTCCAAATATTCCCTTACTTTATTCCGAATCCTTTGCAGCGCATTGTCTATAGATTTGGGAGATTTCCCCAACTGTTCTGCGATCTCCAGATAGTTATCCCCATCAAGATACATTTCCAATACCTGGTTTTCAAATTTACTGAGCTGTTGACGGATATTTTTTTCCATATGAACGGCATTTTCCTGGTCAATGATAATGCTCTCCGGATTCTGTCCCGCTTCCTGGTATGGCTCTGTTTCCCAGGTATCTGCACTGAGAGAAACGTAACTGTTTAGGGGTTGATGTTTTTGTCTGCTATAAGACTGAATAGCCCGGTAAATCTGTCTGTCCACACAAAGATGGGCAAACGTATGAAAAGATGCCTCTCTGTCCTTTCGGTAATCTCTGACCGCCTTAAAAAGACCAATCATCCCCTCCTGGATCAGATCG
>DETV01000026.1:0-4599 GCA_002361775.1 Eubacterium sp. UBA3279 | reverse complement strand
CCGATCATCCCCTCCTGGATCAGATCGTCCTGATCTCCCCCCATCAGATACATAACTCTTACCCTCTGACGTACCATGGGCTTGTATTTTTCAATGAGAAACTCTGTCACATCCTCTTCTCCTTTTTCCAGCATGTCCAGAAGTTCCTCATCCGTATACGGTGTATAATCTCTCATTTTTTCGTCTGTTATCCTCTCTGACGCGCAATCTCAAAAGCCAGAATTCCCGCTGCAACAGAAGCATTCAAAGAATCAATATCTCCCTTCATGGGAATGGATGCAATAAAATCACAGTTTTCTTTTACAAGACGGCTCACACCCTCTCCTTCATTTCCGATCACCAGCCCCATAGGCCCTTTCAGATCCAGATCGTAATAAGGTGTTCCTCCCATATCTGCGCAGACAAACCACATACCTTCTTTTTTCAATTCTTCCATAACGGTTTTCAGATTTGTCACCTTTGCAACCGGAGTATAATTTAAAGCTCCTGCCGAAGTTCTGGCAACTACTGCCGTAAGCCCTGCTGCTCTTCTTTTGGGAATGATCACTCCGTGAGCCCCTGCCAGATTGGCTGTTCGGATAATCGCTCCCAGATTATGAGGATCTTCAATATTATCCAGCAGGAAAATAAAGGGCGGTTCCCCTTTTTCTCTTGCTTTGTTCAAAATATCTTCCACTGAAGCATACTCATAAGATGCTGCCACTGCAATCACACCCTGATGCTTTCCTGTCTCTGAAAGCTGATCCAGCCGCTCTTTCTTTACATACTGAATAATCGTATCATGTTTTCTTGCTTCCCGGGCGATAGTACGCACCGGACCATCCTGGCATCCGTCCAGAATATATAATTTATCCACTGTTTTCCCTGAACGAAATGCTTCCAGAACGGCGTTTCTGCCTTCTATTTTATTTTCCGTCATCCAGAACCCCCAATCCGATCCTGATAAGATCTATCATCCTGCAATACTGTTCCGTGAGGTACAAATATCCCATAACCGCCTCGAAACCTGTTGCTTTTCTGTATTCTCCTGTTGTGGCATTCTTTGCCGTAGTGTATGATTTTGCATTTCTGCCCCTTTTGTATACCGCTTCCTCCTCAGGAGTAAACAGCGGTTCCAAAACCTCCACCATAGCTGCCTGAGAAGGGGCTTTCACCAGACGGCTGGCTTTTTTGTGAAGTTTATTAGCCTGACAATTCCCCTGTTTGATCAGGATGGTCCTGATATACAACTCATAAATCCCATCTCCGATATAAGCCAGTGTCAGAGGAGAATAGGATCTGATATCCGGGTCTGACAAATGAAACTGTTCCTTCAGATACTTTATGCTCTCTTCCATTTTACACCCTCTCTGGTATCTTCCAGAATAATTCCCTGTGCCAAAAGCTGGTCACGAATTTCATCCGCCCGCTTAAAATCTCTTGCTTTTCTGGCTGCCTGACGCTCTTCGATCAGTTTTTCGATCTCTCCATCCAGATTTTCCTCTTCTTTTTCCACAATCAGTCCAAGAATGTCACTGAGCCGGATAATTTCTGTTTTCACAGTCTCTACAAATTCTTTTGAGGATTTTTCTCCTGCATTTGTGTTTGCGAATTTTACCAGTTCAAAAATAGCGGAAACTGCATCAGCCGTATTCAGGTCGTCATCCATCGCCTCTTCAAATTTTGTTCTGAAGCTTTTCATTTCTTCCAGAAGAGATTTTTCCTCATCAGTTAACTGCATAATCCCGGCTGCTTCTCCCAGATGTTTCAGATTACTTACTGCTGTAACAATTCTTTCCAGAGCATTTTTTGAAGCTTCCATAATTTCTCTGCTGAAATTAATAGGACTTCTGTAATGAGCGCTGAGCATAAAGAAACGAAGCACCTGCAGATCATACTGTTCTCCGATTTCTCTTACAGTAAAGAAATTGCCAAGAGATTTTGACATTTTCCGGTTATCAATATTTAAAAATCCGTTATGCAGCCAGTACCGCGCAAATATTTTCCCATTACAACACTCGCTCTGCGCAATCTCATTTTCATGATGGGGAAATATCAGATCTTCTCCCCCGGCATGAATGTCAATTTCTTCTCCCAGATACTTCTTGGACATTACAGAGCATTCAATATGCCATCCCGGACGGCCTTCACTCCATGGTGATACCCAATATGGCTCCCCTTCTTTTTTCGGTTTCCACAAAACGAAATCCAGAGGATCTTCTTTCTGGTCTTCTCCTGTTACCAGAAGAGAGCGATTACCGGAGCGAAGATCATCCAAATTTTTATGAGATAATTTCCCATATTCATCAAATTTTCTTGTACGGAAATATACAGTACCGTCTACGGCATAGGCATAGCCCTTATCCATCAAAGTCTGAATCATATCAATCATGCCATCGATTTCCTGTGTAGCCTGCGGATGTGTGGTAGCTTCTTTCACATTCATATCCGCCATATCTTTTTTACACTCTTTGATATATCTCTCAGAAATCTCTTCTGCCGGAACACCCTCTTCCACAGATTTCTTGATAATCTTATCATCCACATCTGTGAAATTGGAAACAAAATTCACTTCATAGCCTTTATATTCCAGATAACGGCGGGCAGTATCAAATACAATCATAGGACGGGCATTTCCGATATGGATAAAGTTATATACGGTAGGACCGCACACATACATCTTCACCTTTCCCTCTTCCAAAGGTACAAATTCTTCTTTCTTTTTTGTCAGCGTATTATACAGCTTCATGATAAATCTCCTCTCTATCGCTACTCATTTCACTTATCTGCGGATTTCTTCTTCCTGATCTTCCACAATCTGTTTCTGAGAACAGCATTGTTGTTCTCTCATTTCCCGCGCTCTCAGTTCTCTGTCTCTCTTTTCCCGGCAACTGTGCAGTTCTCTTTCCAGTTCTTCTACCAGATTTTCCAGCCTTGCATTTTCTTTTTTCAAAGTGCTGATATCATCCTGTACCGGATCTGGTAAATTGCACTGATCCATATTATCTCTTGGAATCTTCATATTCTGCTGGCGTACTACACGTCCCGGAATCCCTACCACCGTACAGTTAGGCGGCACTTCTTTTAATACCACAGAACCGGCTCCTATTTTAGAATTATCTCCCACTGTGAAAGAACCGATGATCTTGGCTCCCGCGCTGATCATTACGTTATCCCCGATGGTAGGATGACGCTTTCCTGTTTCTTTTCCGGTACCTCCCAAAGTTACTCCCTGATATAATGTAACATTATCTCCGATAATCGTAGTTTCTCCAATAATTACCCCGCTGCCGTGGTCAATAAAAAGTCCTTTTCCGATTGTTGCCCCCGGATGGATCTCTATACCTGTTTTTCGGGCTGCCCGCTGTGAAATCAACCGCGCCAGAAAATAATGACCTTTCTTATATAATTTATGTGCTCTTCTATATTTGATCATAACCCGAAAACTGGGATAGAGCAATACTTCCAGAGGGGTCTTAATTGCCGGGTCTCTTTCCTGTATAACCTGAAACTCTTCTTTTAAATGCTTAATAAAACTCAAGTGAACTCCTCCTGTTTAATCTCATGATCTACACTATAAAATAAAAAAGCGGAAATACTCTGTCCAAGAGACGAAGTATATCCGCGGTTCCACTCTGATTAAAGATGCCTCTGCATCTTTCCCTCTATGCCTGTAACGTCTGCTCACGGATTCAGCTACCCAATATCTCTTCCCCAGTCAAAAGACACCTTCACCAAATCAGCTCCTGGATGCACTTCTCTGTCTCAGTCCCGGGATGGCTTCCAGCCGATGACCTTCCCTCTCTGTGTTCCCTGCTGACAAATACTCTTTCCAATCTGCGCTTTTCTAACAATTCTGTTCTTACTTAGTGTATGCAAAAAAATGCTTTTTGTCAATCAGAAATTTCCCTGATCCCACAGATCGCCTGGGAAGAAATTCCCTGCAAAGTACCTGTAAATCCAAGTCCTTCTTCTGTAGTAGCCTTAATATTCACCTGATCTGTGGAAATCTCAAGAGCCTCTGCCACATTTTCAATCATTTTATCAATATGCGGCAATAGTTTCGGTTTCTGAGCGATAATCGTAGCATCCAGATTTATAATTTCATATCCTTTTTCTTTCAGCAATCTTCCCACCTTCTGTAAAAGAAGAATACTGGAAATTCCTTTGTACTGAGGATCTGTGTCCGGAAAATGTCTTCCAATATCCCGCAGCGCCGCTGCTCCCAATAAGGCGTCCATAATGGCATGCACCACCACATCCGCATCTGAATGACCAAGAAGCCCCAATTCCCAGGGAATCTCCACTCCTCCAAGAATCAGTTTCCTGCCTTCTACTAATTTATGTACATCATATCCCATGCCCACTCTCATAGCTTTTTCCTCTCTTCTTCCATATTTGTATTTCTGTTTCCTGATTCTGTTTTCTTGTTTTATCATACCTCAGTTTGCCAAAAGATACAAATAATTTTCCAAACAATTTTTTCCGAAAAAGTTCTTGACTTTTTTTCGACAATTTTATATAATATTCAAGCAGGTTGCGGTTGACAATCTGAATGAACATGGCGAGATAGCTCAGTTGGCTAGAGCATACGGTTCATACCCGTAGTGTCGAGGGTTC
>DETV01000049.1 GCA_002361775.1 Eubacterium sp. UBA3279 | reverse complement strand
GGCTAATTTCTCCCGACGCTAACAATTAGTAATCCTGATATTAGCGAGAATGAATTAATTGCTGTATGTAAAAAGGTTAATTTATGGTCATATATTTCAAGACTTCCTAATCAATTAGATACTCAAATAGGAGATTCCGGGATGAAATTTTCAGGTGGACAAAGACAAAGATTGGCAATTGCCAGATTGATTTTGTCAAAGCCAGAAGTGCTTGTATTGGACGAAATAACATCTTCAATGGATGAGGAAAATAGCCATTTAATTCAACGATTGCTAAAGGATAATTTTAAGGATAAAACAATAATACAGATATCTCATAAATGGAATGAAATTGTAAATTATCCGAGGGTTCTGGTATTACATTCGGGAAATATTTAAAAAATGAATGCAGGGAAAAGTATTGAAAAGAAAAAAAGATTGATCAGTGCGAACTGACCAATCTTTTTTTCATGATTTCCTCATGTCACATATCTTCATACATAGCTTTCAGCATTCGGATAATCTGAGGTGGTGTAAAACGGCTGCTGTCGATACAAAGATCGTACTGGCTCATATCCAGCCACCGTTCATCCGTAAAATATTCATAATAGCTGCGACGTTCTTTATCCACTTTCCGAATCATGGCCCGGGAACTTTTCTCTGTTCGGTCCAGACGGTTCATGACATTTTTAACCCGGTATTCAAAAGGAGCATGAATGAAAACGCTGCTGCATTTTTCTTTCAGAATGTGGTTGGCGCACCGTCCGATGATTACACAGTCTTCTTTTTCGGCAAGTGATTGGATAATTTCACTTTCTGCCTGGAATAATACGTCATTCATAGGAAAGAAATGATACTGTGGCTGCATCTGCATGGGATTGTCCACTGGATAACGCCACTGGCTTGCCCGTTTTTCGTCCACCTTCAGCAATTCGTCGTAGGGAATACCTTTTTTCTCGCTGGCAATGCGAATCAGTTCCTTATCATAATAATGGATTCCCAGTTCCTGTGCCAGAATTTTTCCCAATTGTCTGCCGTTGCTTCCGTATAATCGGTTGATGGTAATAATTCGTTTACTCATAGAAGTACCCCCTTTCAGGTCACGTTTTATTTATCTGTATTATAACAAAATTTTCAGATAAATTCTATGAGTTTATAAAAAAGAATTCCATATTGCAGAATTCTTCGTCTGCGGCGAGAAGTTTTTGCAATAGGATAGTTTTCCGTCGCAGTGCGATCCCTGCGGAGCATTTTATTTCACAGGAAGCCTTTTCTATGAAATAAAAAAGAGAAATGTTTATTTCAACATTTCTCTTCTCAGTGCCGATGGCCGGACTCGAACCGGCACGGCTGTTAACCGCTTGATTTTGAGTCAAGTGCGTCTGCCAATTCCGCCACATCGGCTTATTCGGTTATCAGAACCGTTATTTATATTAGCATAGGTCACTTGAAAAAGCAAGCACTTTTTTAAAAAAAATAAATTTTTAGAATTATTCTACTTCATTTCCTGTGGTTTCTCCTTTTAAAAAGGCCATAGCATTGTTTAAAGTGGTTTCACTGATGGCCGCCAGAGCTTCCTGAGTAAAGAATCCCTGATGAGAAGTAATGACCACATTGGGGAAGGAGAGAAGTCTGGCAGTTACTGATGTCTCCATGATATCGTCGGAGCGATCTTCGAAAACATTTTTCTTTTCTTCTTCGTAAACGTCCAGGCCTACAGCAAAGAACTTTCTGGCGCGGATACCTTCGATGAGATCGTCAGTCTTTACCAGGCCGCCCCGAGAAGTATTGACCAGAATTACGCCGTCCTTCATTTTCTGGATGGTTTCCCGGTTGATCAAGTGATACGTTTCATCCATGAGAGGGCAGTGAAGAGAAATCAGATCACTTTGTGCCAGGAGTTCATCCATGGTAACGTAGGTTACAAAGTCAAGATCCGGATTATGATAATTGTCATAAGCAATGACTTTCATACCAAATCCATGGCAGATTCTTGCCATGGCAGCGCCGATACGTCCTGTTCCCACAATTCCTGCTGTTTTCTGATAAAAGTTAATGCCCAACATACCGCCCAGACTGAAATCATTTTCTCTGACACGCACATATCCTTTGTGGATACGTCGGTTGGCGGCAATGGCAAGTCCCATGGCGTGTTCTGCAACTGCTTCCGGAGAATAACCGGGTACACGCAGAATTTTAATACCTAATTCGTGAGCTTTGTCAATATCTACATTATTAAAACCGGCACACCGCATAAGAATCAGTTTTACACCGCATTCATGGAGAATCTCTACGGTTCTTGTTCCCACATTACTGCTTACGAAGGCACAGATTGCATCGTAGCCTTTCGCAAGAGCTGCAGTGCCGGGAACCAGTTCTGATTTCAGATAATCAATCTGCAGTTCAGGATATTCTCCTATTTTTTTGTCAAAAGATTCTTTATCGTAGCTTTTTGTATCGTAAAATAAAATTTTCATAGAGTGTCCTCCTTTTTCATTTTTGTTGTAGTAATTATACACTAACTAAGAAAAGGTGTATACCCCTACGGAGTATTTTTCAATATTATTTTATACTTTTAATGTTATATTTATTTTTTCGGAAATGAAATATATTATACCTGCTATTTTGATTTATATAAAAGTTCTACGGGAAAATAGAAAAATACTTTTCCAGTTTCGCATTGACTTAAAAAAAAGAAGTGTTATAATCATTTTATGGAAGCATAGCTCAGCTGGGATGAGCGTTCGCCTCACACGCGAGAGGTCATGGGTTCGAGCCCCATTGCTTCCAGTTATTTTTGCAGGTATAGTTCATCGGTAGAATACCAGCTTCCCAAGCTGGGGAGGGGGGTTCGATTCCCCTTACCTGCTTGATTTATGTGAGATTTGCAGACAATCGCTTCAGGCGATTATTTTTTATCTCATATTTCAATAGTAGAGAAGAGTAAAGGTGGAAAAAGTATGGCGGGAAAATCGAATTGTGAGACTTGCAGTAATTATGTATTTGATGAAGAATGTGAATGCTATTGCTGTGATGTGAATCTGGATGAGGATGAGATGTATCGGTTTATGAGTAATAGCTTTTTTAACTGTCCATATTACCGGCTGGATGATGAATATCAGGTGGTCAGAAAACAAATGTAAGGCAGAGGTACTTTTTTTACATTATAAAAATTTAATTTGACAAACAAAGGATTCCTTACTACAATGGTCTTTAACGAGCTTTTTCACGGCTGTTTTTCAGTGGTGAAAAAAGATATGCAGGAGGACAGATATGTATAAGTATGAAGATCAAAAAGAGATGCGCATGGCAATGAATGGAAAGATGATTGTCATGCTGGCTGGTGTGTTTCTCATAATCACAGCGGTTACCAGCACATTGATGCAGGGAATACAGTATTTTCTTGTAGCAAACAGTGCGAAAGCAGGTGATGCCAATGCTATGAAACTGATTACAGATACAGGGCTGAGCATTGGGCAGATTTACAGTGTGGGAGTTTCCTACATTATTACAACGATTGTGGAAGTCATGACCGGAGTGATCTGTGCTAAATTTTCCAATCGTCTGGATAAGGTAAAGATTTCCTTATATGCAGATATTGTATTGCTGGTTGTTTTGGTATTACAGCAGTCCTATATGATGGTATTAGCCGGCGTATTTAATCCGTTTGCTTTGTTGTCAGGCGTACTGATGCCATTACTTCTTCTTTGGGGTGTTACCCGTTTGATGAAACTGGCGAAAAAATATCCGGATCGGATGTATGCAGTAGAGCCTAATCCGGCAAGAGGAGGAAGAAAAGCAGCGCCTCAGAAGCAGAATATTATGGAAAAAGCAAAAGCCCGGGTAAAAGATGAAGAAAAAGTTGCCCGTGTGGTGGATGAACTTCCGGATGAATCTGCAGAAACAGAAGAGTGATTGTAAATTATAAACAGAAAAACCTCGGTGATCAGCGGAAGAACAATCTGCGATTCCGGGGTTTTTCTGCTATGGCAACAGGATGAGTTTGAGGACAGACATCAGAACATAAGGGGAGGAATTTACAGTGCGTTTTTTTCATTTGTCAGATCTTCATATAGGAAAACAGTTGTACGGATATTCTCTTCTGGAGGATCAGGAATGGATTCTGGAGAAGATTCTTCAGAAAGTAGAAGAGAGAAAGCCGGACGGGGTGTTATTATGCGGAGATATTTATGATAAATCTGTCCCTTCAGGGGAGGCGGTAACGGTTTTTGACCGATTTTTAAGCAGATTGACAGAAATCGCTCCGGATACTGCAGTAATGATTATCAGCGGAAATCACGATTCTCCGGAAAGGCTGTCCTTTGCAGGAAGTATTCTGGAACGGCAGAATGTGTTTGTGGAAGGTTTTCCTCCTGTAAAAGAACAGGAATATATAAAAAAGGTGATACGGGAAGATGAATGGGGACAGGTGGAATTTTGGCTGCTTCCTTTTGTGAAACCGGGGTATGTGAGAGAAGTGTTTG
Organism: Eubacterium sp. UBA3279; assembly: GCA_002361775.1. Lineage (GTDB taxonomy): Bacteria > Bacillota > Clostridia > Lachnospirales > Lachnospiraceae > Oliverpabstia. The sequence continues at coordinate 50,855 of DETV01000049.1, read as the reverse complement.
GAGGGAAGGAACCGGAGAGTTATCAGGAAGCTGTTCAGGGACTTTTGGAACGGGAGATGCTTTTGGAGAAGCCGGATAAGGAAGTAAGAAAAGTGTTACTTACCCATCAGTTTTTTACTGCCTCAGGAGAAAAACCAAAGCAAAGTGAATCGGAAACGATTATGGTGGGAGGATTGGATCAGGTGGATATCGGATGCCTGAAGGGTTTTGATTATGTGGCTATGGGACATATTCACCGTCCACAGTCTATGGGAAACCCCTGGATTTATTATTGTGGAACGCCTTTGAAATACTCTGTCAGCGAGTGGAATCAGAAAAAATATCTGACAGAGATAGAAATAAAAGAACCGGGCAGCAGACCGGAGATGGTACTTCATGAATTAAAGCCTTTGCGGGAGGTGAGGGCGCTTCGGGGAGAGCTGGAAGAAATTTTGGAGGCAACAGGAGGAGTTCCTTCTGAAGATTATGTGAGTGTGTCTCTGACGGATGAGCAGGAGCCATACCAGCCAAGAGAAAGGCTGGAATCTTTGTTTCCCCGGCTGTTGGAAGTGAAAATGGACAATGGAAGAACAAATATGCTTGCCTGGGAGGAGGAGTCGGAAGACGTTCTCATAGATCCCCGGGAGATCTTTCAGAGATTTTTCAGCAGGATGCAGGGACGGGAAATGGAGAGAGAGGAAGAAGAAATCATGGAACAGGTATTTCAGAAAGTGGGGGAAGAAGAGATATGAGACCGAGAAAACTGAAATTATCTGCATTTGGTTCCTATGCGGGAGAGGTGGAAATAGATTTCACTCAGGTACAGCAGGGAGTTTTTCTGATTACAGGAGACACAGGCTCGGGAAAAACAACTATTTTTGATGGGATCACGTATGCCTTGTATGGACAGACCAGCGGAGGAAGAAGAGAAGGTTCTATGATGAGAAGCCAGTATGCTCTGGCAGGAACGAAAACTTTTGTGGAACTGGAATTTGAGAGCAGGAATATGATTTACCGGGTGATGAGAAATCCGGAATATGAAAGGGAAAGTAAGCGGAAAAATAAAGAAGGACAGTATACCATGACCAAAGAGAAGGCGGGAGTGGAACTGTATCTTCCCGATGGTTCTTTATACCGGGGAAACAGACAGGAGACGAATAAGAAACTGGTGGAAATTCTGGGGATGGACGGACGGCAGTTTACTCAGATTTCAATGATTGCCCAGGGCGATTTTCTGAAGCTGCTGCTGGCAAAGTCGGATGAGCGAAAAGAAATATTTTCCCGGATTTTTGATACAGGGATTTTTTGGAAAGTGCAGGAAGAATTGAAAAATCGTACCAGAAACCTGTATGGAAATCTGGAAGACAACCGGAAAGCCTGCCTTAGGGAAATGGCGGAACTGGAAGGAAGTACGACGGAAGAACAATGGGAATACCGGGAGTTTTTAAAACAGAATCAAAAAGAGCCGGATTTGAAAAGAGTCCTGGAGTGGGGAAAAATTTTTCAGGAAAAGAATCAGAAAGAGTATGAAGAAAAAACGGAAGAGGGGAAGAGATGTGCAAAAAATCTGGAAGACCAGAATAGGCTATTTAGTCTGGAAAAGCATAAAAATGATCGATTTTGTGAATTGGATCAGATATATGTTATTTGCGAAAAGCTGGAGAAAGAAAAGAAAGAATGGGAAGAAAAGGAAAAAGCTATTGAAAGAGCAGAGAAATGTCTTTTGCTTCTTCCCCAGGAGGAGGCATGTCTGCAGGGGCAGAAAAATCTGAAAGATACCAGGAGAAGAGTAGAGGGACTGGAACAGTGGTTTCGGGCTCATGGGAGAGATATCAGGGAAAAACAGGAGAAACTGGATGCGGTAAAAGAATATGAAAAGCGGCTGGAAGAGAAAGAAATACCGGTTCTTAACCGGCTTTCTCAGGCATTGGAACAGTATCAGGGATTAGAGGCGCATCTTTCATCGGCAGAACATTGGGAGAAAAAACTGAATTTTCAAAAAATAGTTTACAAAGAGACGGAAGAGAAGTATCATGTTTTGTGCAGTGAGTATGAACAGAAATATCAGGCTTATTTTCAGGAGCAGGCAGGAATATTGGCAGCAGAACTTTCTGAGGGAAAACCGTGTCCTGTATGCGGTTCTCTGAGTCATCCTCAAAAGGCAGAGTTGTCTTTGGGCGCTCCTACCAGAGAGTCAGTGGAAGCGACTAAAAAAGCCAGAGATAAAAAAGAAGAAGAGCGGGAAAAGAATCGAAGCCTGCTGTTGGAAATGAAAACAACTCTGGAAAGAGAGATGGCAGCCATACGTCAGATGGAAAAGCAATTTCTTGGTCAGGAAGAAGAAAATCAGTCTCTGGAGCAGATTCGCAGAAAGTGGAGTCAGTGGAAAGAAAAAGCTGAGGAGAGATTGAGACAGGGGCAAAAAAAGGTTGAAGAAGCAAGAAAAAAACTGACAGAACTGACAGAAGATTATCAAAAAGCTGTTCAGGAGGAAAGTGTTCAAAAGGGAAAACTGGAGGAGAACAGAAAATTAGAAAAAAGTCAGGAAGAAATTCTGGAAAAAGCTGTGGAGAAATTTAATATTCAGATGAGAAAACAGGGATTTTCCGATATGGAGGAATACAGAAAGTGCAGAATGAGCCGACAGGAGATGGAAAATGCCAGAAAAGCAGTTGACAGATATCGGAGAAAGCAGATAGAATCAGAACAGAAGAGAAAAATTCTGGAAGACCAACTGAAAGGGCAGGAACGTCCGGATCTGGAAAAAATATCTGAAAAACTACAAAATCTGAAGGAGCAGCAGCACAGGCTGGAAGTGGAAATCCGAAAGCTTTACAGCAGAAGAGAGAGAAACCGTCTGGCTTTTGGCAAGCTGGTTCTATTGGCAAAGGAGCGGGAGCGGCTTAGAAGAGAATATGAAATTCTCAGCAATTTGAGCAAAACAGCCAATGGAAGTCTCAATGGAAGTGTAAAAATAGATTTTGAATCGTATATGCAAAGGCAGTATTTTGAGCAGATGATCCGGTGCGCCAACCATCATTTGCAGAAGATGGCTTCCGGGCAGTTCCTTTTACAGTGCAGGAAGCTGGAGAATCTGTCTACCCAGGGAAATGCAGGGTTGGATTTGGATGTGTATAGTATGGTTACCGGAAAAATCAGAGATGTAAAAACGCTTTCCGGCGGTGAATCCTTTATGGCCGCCCTGGCTTTGGCATTGGGCATGACGGATGTGATCACAAGAGCTATGGGAGCAGTGCGGGCAGATATTCTGTTTATTGATGAAGGATTTGGTTCGCTGGATGACAATGCCCGAGAGCAGGCAATCCGCATTTTACAGGGGCTTGCAGGAGGGAACAGGATGGTGGGAATCATATCTCATGTGACAGAACTGAAAGAGCAAATTGAAAAGAAGCTGACGGTTACCAAAGACAAAAGGGGAAGCCGTGTACAGTGGAAATAAATGGAGGTGTTTTTTTGGAACTAAGTAAGGATAATATGAAAAAAATCATGCTGCTGATCGTATTCACCATTTTAATTTTGGTAGGTGTGACCAATGTGGATAAGGTGTGGGGCGTGATAAAGATTTTGTTGAATATTATATTCCCCTTTATTTTGGGTGGAGCGATAGCTTTTATCATCAATATGCCTATGCGCTGTATTGAAAAAAATATTTTCAGAAGAGGTTCGGAAAAGTACCAGAAGGCAGTAAAAAAGATAGCAAGACCTGTAAGTCTTGTGTTATCTCTTGTATTGATTCTGGCGGTGGTTGTTCTGGTATTCTTTGTGGTGGTTCCTCAACTGGGAGATACCGTTATCCGTCTGAGCAATGATATCCGGCAGTTCTGGCCCCAGGTACAGGAGTGGGCTATCCGATTATTTGAAGATAATCCGGAAGTGGTGGACTGGATCAACAGTATTGAGATTAATTGGGATAAAATCGTACAGGGCGGAATTGAATTTTTAAAGACAGGAGCAGGAACTATTTTGGGCTCTACTTACAGTGTGGCGAAAACCATTGTAAGCGCAGCAACAAATTTCGTGATTGCTTTTGTATTTGCAGTATATATCGTTTTGCAGAAAGAAAAACTCAGCGTACAGGTTTCAAAAATCATGTATGCGTTTCTTCCTGAGAAAGTAGTGGAAAAAATTCAGGCGGTATGTCTGCTGACTCATAAAACATTTTCCAATTTCCTGACGGGACAGTGTCTGGAAGCGGTGATTCTGGGAAGTATGTTCTTTGTGGTGATGGTGGTATTCAGTTTCCCTTATCCGTTGCTGGTGGGGGTTTTGATTGCATTTACAGCATTGATTCCTATTTTTGGAGCATTTATCGGCTGCTTTGTGGGAACCTTCCTGATCTTGATGGAAAATCCCATGCAGGCCATTGCTTTCGTTGCGATTTTCCTGATTCTTCAGCAGATAGAGGGAAATCTGATTTATCCCCATGTGGTGGGAAGTTCTGTAGGGCTTCCGTCCATCTGGGTATTGGTGGCAGTTACACTGGGCGCCAGTGTGATGGGAATTGTAGGTATGTTGGTATTTATCCCCTTACTTTCCGTGATCTACACCCTTTTCCGGGGGTATGTCTATAAAAGGCTGAAAAGCCGAAAATTACTTGCAAAAGCAGAAAGGAGTCATAATTCATGAAAAATTATGCAGAAACAGAATTAAAAGATATGGAAGTCCTGGCAGGCAAATACCGGGAATTCCTTGATCTGGGTAAAACAGAGAGAGAATGCGCCCGCAATATTGTGAAAATTGCAGAAGAAAATGGATATCGTAATTTGGAAGAGATTCTGGAAAAAGAAGAAACTCTGAAAGCAGGCGACAAAGTTTATGCGGTAAATATGGAAAAAGCTGTTTTGATGATGGAAATCGGAACAGATGATCTGGAAAAAGGTATGCTTCTTGTAGGCTCTCATATTGATTCTCCCAGACTGGATCTGAAACAGAAGCCTCTGTATGAAAACACAGGTATGGCATATCTGGATACCCATTATTACGGTGGAATCAAAAAATATCAGTGGGTAGCATCTCCTATGGCTATTCATGGAACTGTTGTTAAGAAAGACGGAACTGCCCTGAATATCGCTATTGGTGAGAAACCGGAGGATCCTGTGGTGGGTATTACAGATCTTCTGGTACATCTTTCAGCAAAACAGATGGAAAAAAGCGCCAGCGTTGTAATCGAAGGAGAGGCTCTGGACGTTCTGGTAGGTACTCGTCCTTTAGAGGGAGAAGAAAAAGAAAATCAGGTAAAGAACTATATTCTGAAGGTTTTAAAAGAACAGTATCAGATTGAAGAGGAAGATTTTGTATCTGCGGAATTGGAAGTGGTTCCGGCAGGAAAAGCAAGAGATTTTGGTCTGGACTCCAGTATGATCATGGCTTACGGACAGGATGACAGAATTTGTGCTTTCTGTTCTCTGATGGCTCTGTTACATAGCAAAAAGACAGCAAAAACAAAGGTATGTCTGTTTGTGGATAAGGAAGAAATTGGAAGTGTGGGCGCAACAGGAATGCAGTCCCGTTTTCTGGAGAATACTGTAGCAGAAGTGCTGAATTGCCTGGGACAGTACAGTGAACTGAAATTGCGCAGAGCGCTGAAAAATTCCAGTATGCTGTCTGCTGACGTAAATGCCGGTTTTGATCCTTTATATGCGGAAGCTTTTGAGAAAAATAATTCCGCTTATGTGGGAAAAGGCGCAGTAATCAGCAAATACACCGGTTCTCGTGGAAAAGGCGGTTCCAATGATGCAAATGCGGAATATCTGGGCAAATTAAGACAGGCATTTGATGCGGGAGAAGTACAGTACCAGACAGCAGAACTTGGTAAAATTGATGTGGGCGGCGGCGGAACAATCGCTTATATCACGGCTGCTTATGGAATGGATGTGGTAGATCTGGGTGTGCCGATTTTAAATATGCACGCTCCTTATGAAATCAGTTCCAAGGCAGATGTTTATGAAACAAGTAAATGTTATAAAGCATTTTATGAAATGTAGAAGGATGAATATATGACAAATCAGAGGGATTATCTTGACTTTATATTGGAAAAACTAAAAGAGCGAATCCAGAAGATCAATCAGAGTCTGGCTCAGGGAGATAAAGAGATTGAAGGGATGCATGAGTATTACTGGGAAAATTATACAGAGATGGACCAGTATGGATATGAAAATTTTGACAATCAACAAGCTCTTTTGAATCAGATCAATATGAATCAGCAGCAGTTGAAATTGAAACAGAGGTTCAGACGGATGATGGATTCTCCCTATTTTGGAAGAGTAGATTTTCAGTATGAAGGAGAAGATGAGCCGGAGATTTTTTATATTGGAATCGGCAATTTTGCAGAAGATACGGGTAAGACCCCGTTGATTTATGATTGGAGAGCCCCGGTGAGCGGGCTCTTCTATGATTTTGATAAGGGAGAGGCCTCTTATCAGGCTCCCGGAGGTTTGATGGAGGGAGAAATCACTTCCAAATGGCAGTATAAGATCCGAAGAGGAAAGATAATTTACGGCTTTGAGAGTGATATGAAAATCGATGATGAGATTTTGCAGGCAGAACTGGGAGCTAACGGAGACGTTCAATTGAAGAATATTATCCGGACAATCCAGAAAGAGCAAAATGCTATTATCAGGAACACCAAAGACAGGATTCTTGTGATTCAGGGAGTGGCGGGAAGCGGAAAGACTTCTGTGGCGCTCCATCGGATCGCTTATCTTTTGTATCATGACAGAAAGAATCTGAAATCTTCCAATATTTTAATCTTATCTCCCAACGGAGTGTTTTCTGATTATATTTCTCATATTTTACCGGAACTGGGAGAAGAAAATATACAGGAGATGAGTTTTGATCTCTTTGCTTATCAGGAACTTCGGGACGTATCATACGATTGTGAAGATAAGTATCATATGATCGAACAGGCTATGAGAGATTCGGAAGTGGGGAAACGGTGCGCCCAAAAGCAATCCGGAGAATTTTTAGACCAGATGGAAGAATATCTGTTGTTTCTGGAAGATGAACTGATGAATTTTACCAGTGTGGAGTATCGAAATTATCGAATTCCTTCTTCAAGAATTATCGAATTGTTTTATAGTAAATTTCTTGATGTTCCCCTCCTTTCCCGAATGAAAGCAGTGATGGAGTACCTGTTGGATGAATATGAAACTTTGATGGGACGGGAATTACCGGAAGAAGAAAGAGTGGTTTTTCAGGAAAAATTCACTAAAATGTATGAAACCGCAGATCTGTATGGAATATACAGCAGATTTCTGGAATATGCCGGATATGCTCCGTTGCCGGATGTGCCCTGGGAAAAACGGCTGATTCCTTATGAAGATGTTTATCCCATGCTTTATATGAAATATAAGCTGTATCAGCCGGAGAACAGGAGAAATATAAAGCATTTGGTTATTGATGAAATGCAGGATTATTCCCGGATGCAGTATTTGATTCTTTCAAAATTATTCCCCTGTAAGATGACGATCCTGGGAGATAAGGCACAGACCATGGATGAAAAGATGCAGGATGTGACCAGGTTTTTACCTAAGATCCTTGGGAAAAATATCCGGGTCATTGAAATGAATAAAAGTTATCGGAATACAGTGGAAATTGCTGAATATGCAGGAAAACTTGCAGGAATGACAGATATGGAGATCTTTGAACGGCATGGAAAACCGGTGGAGGAAAAACGGCTGACACAAAAGAGTCAGGTGTTGGATGAAATGGAAAAAAACCTTCGTCTGGGAGAAGAGGAATATGAGACAGCAGCGCTCCTTACCATGACGGAGGAAGATGCAAAGAGTATTTACAGAATGTTGAAAGAAGAGTGGGGAGATAAAATTCCCCTCTCTTATGTGGACAGGGACAGCAGTAACTTTCAAAAGGGACTGACAGTGACTACTTTTTATCTGGCAAAAGGTCTGGAATTTGATCAGGTTTTTACAGTTTATCCTTCAGGAGAGAGGGGAATGCTCACACAGGCAAAGTATATCTGCGCTACCCGGGCTCTTCACGAACTGTATATGTATGAAATGTAACTATTCGGCGGTTTATTGTCTCGCGAGGTGTTGGCTTGCATTCGCAAGCCAATCCCGAGACATACTAGCAAAAATCTCATTGTCGAAAACGATTTTCATAGATTTATGTATCAGTGGAAATCAAAAACCCTTTTTCTTTCAATTCTTTTTCAATTAAATCAAGAGTGTTTTCTGAATCAGCGGCTATGGTATGGTAATGATAGCCGGAGGTCACATCCTTCAGCGGGGAAGATTTTCCGCTTTTGATGGTTTCCACAAATTTTTCCACATCCCGACGGGAGGCAATATGAAGACTGGCTTTTAATGTGCCGTATACTTTGTGGTGGACAAACACATCTTCTACAGTGCCGCCGCAGTCCACAATAATATTCAGCTCATCGGCAATCTCTTCGTTGGAATGAAATACTTTTATGATGCGGTTGATTTTAAGGGGAGTATGTAGAAGGTATCCCCGATTTGTAGATATAATATCACATCCCTCGGCCCGGATCAGAGCCATATCCTGTACGATCACCTGGCGGCTCACAGAAAAGTGATCTGCCAGCGCAGTACCGGAAAGGGGAGACTGGCTGGAAGAAAGCAGGTGAAGAATTTCCTGCCGTCTTTCATTTCCCTTCATGATTTATCCAGCTCCTTTCTCAGACTGCGTGAAGATTTTTCAGAGAGATGTCCATAATAGGGGCAGAATGAGTCAGGGCGCCGCTGGAAATATAGTCTACTCCTATATCCAGAAGGCGTTCTACATTTTCCCGGGTTACATTTCCGGAGCATTCTGTCTCTGCTCTGCCGTCGATGATGGCAATGGCTTCTTTCATCATTTCCGGAGTCATATTATCCAACATGATAATATCTGCTCCGGCTTCCACAGCTTCTTTTACCATATCAAGATTTTCCACTTCGATTTCGATTTTCCGAACGAAAGGAGCGTATTCTTTTGCCATCTGGATAGCTTTTGTTACGCTTCCTGCTGCCCCGATGTGATTATCCTTCAGAAGGATACCATCGGACAGATTATAACGGTGATTGTATCCGCCTCCAACTTTTACAGCATATTTTTCAAAAATACGCATATTGGGAGTTGTTTTTCTTGTATCCAGAAGTTTTGTTTTGCTTCCCTTTAATAATCTGGCAATGGAATTGGTGTAGGTGGCAATTCCACTCATTCTCTGGAGATAATTCAGCGCCACCCGTTCTCCGGAAAGAAGAGCCCGGATATCCCCTTTTACCAGAGCCATGAGCTGTCCGGCGGTTACAAAATCGCCATCTTTACAGTAAAATTCCACTTCCACGGTATCATCCAGTAATTGGAAGACTCTTTCAAAAATCTGCAGTCCGGCAATAATACCGTCCTGTTTACAGATTAACTGTACTTCTCCTGCCATAGCTTCACGCATTACGGAATTGGTGGTGATATCTTCGCTGGTGATATCCTCTGAAAGCGCCTGCAGCAGCAGGTGATCAACGTTTAAGGTCATGGTAATCTGATTATTCATGTTCTTTTCTTGTCCTTTCTATTTCACTGAAAATCATTTTTTTGTTTTCGTCATGTAACTTTTTTTCATCTTCATATAAAGAAAAATCGATGGAAATTGTTTCCTGCTCTACAGGATATTTTAATTCATGTTCCTCCATATGTAAAGCGGCCCTTTTGGCAAAAACAAGACTTTCCAGAAGGGAGTTGCTGGCAAGGCGGTTGGCGCCGTGAACACCGTTACAACTGGTTTCTCCCGCCGCGTACAGTCGGTTCATGGAAGTTTTGGAATAACGGTCAACTTTGATGCCGCCCATAAAATAATGTTGAGCAGGCACAATGGGAATGGGTTCTTTTGTGGGGTCAAATCCTTCTTCCAGACAGTGCTGATAAATGTGAGGAAAATGTTCCCGTATGGTTTCTTCTCCAATAGGACGCATATCCAGCATGACATAATCCGTCTGATCCTTTTCCATTTGTTTTAAGATTTCTTTCGTAAGAAGATCTCTGGGAAGAAGTTCATTGGTGAAGCGTTCTCCCGCTTTATTATACAGATGGGCCCCTTCTCCACGGACTGATTCAGAAATCAGGAACTGTCGTCCCGGTTTTGAGGAATAAAAGGTGGTAGGATGAATCTGGATATAATCAGGATGAAGAAGTTCCACCTGATGTTTTAAGCACACAGCCAGACCGTCCCCGGTAAGATGGGGAAAATTGGTGGAGTGTTCGTAAAGACCGCCGATTCCTCCGCAGGCGAGAAGAGTACAGGATGCCTGAATGGGGAAAATATGATGGTTTTGATCCTTTGCCACTATTCCCACACACTCTTCGTTTTTTACCAGAAGATCTTCCATGGAAGTATATTCCAATAATGTAATATTTTCCCGTTCCCGTACCCGGGCCAGAAGCTTACTGGTAATTTCTTCTCCGGTAATATCTTCGTGGTAGAGAATACGGTTGGTACTGTGAGCGCCTTCCTTAGTATAACGTAATTCTCCGTCTTTTTTTGTGAAATCAACACCGTAGTTTATCAAATCCCGGATTACATCCCTGGAAGAGCGTATCATAATATCTACGGATTCCCGGTTGTTTTCGTAATGACCTGCCTTCATGGTATCTTCAAAAAAGGAATCATAGTCATCATCGTTTTTCAGTACACAGATGCCTCCCTGAGCCAGAAAGGAATCGCTGCTTTCGGCATCTGATTTTGTGATCATAAGAATCTGCCTGTTCTGAGGCAGGTTCAGCGCAGCGTAGAGTCCGGCTACTCCGCACCCTACAATAAGAATATCAGTTTTCATTGCTTTTACCTTCTTTTTTATTTTGCAAGCTCCAGCATCCGCTGCAGGGGAGAGAGGGATGCGGTTTGGAGAGATTTGCTGACAGTTACCTGGTTTTGTTCATATTTCAGAGCATCCCGCACTTTTTTCAGGGTGACCAGTTTCATTCCGGGGCAGGAAAAATTCTCCTGTACCATGTAAAAATGCTTATCTGGATTTTTTTGCTGAAGTTCATAGAGAACGCCATCTTCCGTACAGATAATAAACGCATTGGAAGGACTTTCTGTAGCATATTGGATAATACCGGAGGTACTTCCGATATAATCAGCCAGTTCCAAAACTGCAGGTACGCATTCCGGATGAACCAGCACTTTGGCTTCCGGGTGCTGAGTTTTTGCCTGTTCCAGAGCTTCCTTTGTTAACTGTGCATGGATGGGACACCGTCCGTCATTGAAAATAAAGGTCTTTTCAGGGACTTTAGACGCCACATACTGTCCCAGATTTTCATCGGGGATAAAATAAATATATTTATTAGGAAGGGCTTTTACAATTTTTAATGCATTGGCAGATGTAACGCACACATCGGAATGCTGTTTTAATTCAGCGGTGGAATTGATGTAACAGACAACGGCCAGATCAGGATATTGCTGTCGCATAGCCTGAATACGTTCCACATCAGCCATATGAGCCATGGGACAGTCAGATGAAGCATCCGGGAGCAAAACCTTTTTTTCCGGATTCAGAATCTTGGCGCTTTCTCCCATAAATGAAACGCCGCATAAAACAAGAATATCTGCCTGTGTCTGTGTGGCAATTTTACTTAAATAAAAGGAATCGCCGATATAATCAGCCACCTCCTGCACTTCGGCAGGTACGTAGTAATGTGCCAGGATCAAAGCATTTTTTTCTTTCTTTAAAGACTGGATTTCTTCTTTTACAGTCATAATTTTTTTCCTCCTTGGTATAGTACCAGCGCAGCTATCCGCTGCTTCTTCGCATTATACACTTAAAATATACAACTGACAAGACAGTAAATAAATTATATTTTATATAAAGTTTAGATTTTTTTTCAAAACCTTTCCTTGCAGAACGTTATCAAGGAGGCTAATATAGTAGTATAGTATATGTTTCGACGTTTTTTGTAAAAATGTCGGAGGAAAAGGAGATGAATTTTATGGATTTAGAAGAACTGAAAAATAAAAAGCCGAAACGTCCGGTGATGTTTTATTATTTGATCGCATTCGGTATTTTGATGGTACTGAATTTTGTTCTGGTTCCCTGGATGACAGAAGGCCGTATTAAAGAAACTACTTACAGTGATTTTGTAAAACAGGTGGATCAGGGAAATGTGGAGCAGGTTGAGGTACAGAATCAGACATACACGATTTACTATGTGGTGAAGGTGAATGGAAAAGAGCAGATCTGCAAGACCGGTATCATGGATGATCCGGAACTTTTAGCCCGCCTGGAACAGAAAAATGTAAAGTATGGGGCAGAGATACCTAAACAGCAATCCCCATTCCTGGCGCTGCTTCTTACCTGGGTAATACCTATTGTGATCTTTATTGTAATAGGTAATATTCTTTCCAAAAAGATGGCTAAGAGCATGGGCGGCGGTCCCGGCGCTATGATGTTTGGCAAGAGTAATGCAAAAGTTTATGTAAAGTCCGCCACAGGAATTAAGTTTTCCGATGTGGCAGGTGAGGATGAGGCAAAAGAACTGCTTACAGAGATTGTGGATTATCTTCATCATCCGGAGATGTACCGGGATATCGGAGCCCAGATGCCAAAAGGAGCTTTGCTGGTAGGCCCTCCCGGAACAGGTAAAACCTTGCTGGCAAAGGCGGTAGCCGGAGAAGCCAATGTTCCTTTCTTCTCTATTTCCGGTTCTGAATTCGTAGAGATGTTTGTAGGTATGGGAGCAGCCAAGGTTCGTGATCTGTTCCAGCAGGCAAATGAAAAAGCTCCCTGTATTGTATTTATTGATGAGATTGATACCATTGGTAAAAAACGTGACGGCAATATGGGTGGAAATGATGAACGAGAACAGACATTGAACCAGCTTCTTACTGAGATGGATGGTTTTGACGGTTCCAAGGGAGTGGTAATTCTGGCTGCCACCAACCGTCCGGATTCACTGGATCCGGCTCTGCTTCGTCCGGGACGTTTTGACAGAAGAATTCCTGTGGAACTTCCGGATCTTCAGGGAAGGGAAGAAATCCTGAAAGTACATGCAAAGAAGATTAAGATCGCCGACAATGTGGATTTCAATGCAATTGCAAAGGCTGCTTCCGGCGCTTCCGGCGCAGAACTGGCAAATATTGTCAATGAAGCGGCTCTTCGCGCAGTGCGGGATGGCAGAAGGTTTGCGAATCAGGCAGATATGGAGGAAAGTATAGAAGTAGTTATTGCCGGATACCAGAAGAAAAACCGTGTGCTTTCCGAGAAAGAAAAGCTGATTGTTGCATATCATGAGATTGGTCATGCGCTGGTGGCGGCAAAACAGTCTCATTCCGCTCCGGTTCACAAGATTACGATCATCCCAAGAACTTCCGGCGCGTTAGGTTATACCATGCAGGTGGATGAGGAAGAGCATTTCCTGATGTCCAAAGAAGAACTGGAGAACAAGATTGCAACCTTTACAGGAGGCCGGGCAGCAGAGGAGCTTATTTTCCACTCGATCACTACAGGAGCTTCCAACGATATTGAACAGGCTACAAAGCTGGCCAGAGGTATGATTACCCGGTTTGGTATGAGTGATGAATTTGATATGGTGGCTATGGAGACTGTGTCCAATCAGTATTTAGGAGGAGATGCTTCTCTGGCTTGTTCTTTTGAAACTCAGACACAGATAGACCGTAAAGTGGTGGAACTGGTGAGAAAACAGCATGAGAAGGCTGCTCAGATTTTAAAGGAAAATATTATGAAGCTTCATGAACTGGCAAAATATCTTTATGAAAATGAAACTATCACAGGGGACGAATTTATGAAGATTCTGGGTGAGTAAGTGATGGGTAAGAAAAAATGTAACAGTTCAGCTCATACAGATGTCCGCTTGCAAAAACATGCAAGCATGTTTTGCGCTTCCCGTACACTGTATGGCTGAACTGTTACAAAAAAATTTTGTAAAGAACTATGAAAATCAGTAAATCTATGGTATGATGGGGTCAAAATGTTTAGAGAATCATAGAGGATTTGAGGAGGACAAGAATGGAAAAAGAAGTGGTTTCCAAGAATTTTATTGAACAGATTATAGAAAAAGACCTGGCAGAAGGAAAATATGAGACAATCTGCACCCGTTTTCCACCGGAACCTAATGGGTATCTTCATATTGGACACGCAAAATCCATCCTGTTAAATTATGGCTTATCTCAGGAGTATAATGGAAAATTCAACTTGCGTTTTGATGATACCAACCCCACAAAAGAAAAGGTGGAGTTTGTGGAGTCTATTGAGGCGGACGTAAAATGGCTGGGAGCAGATTGGGAAGAACGTCTGTTTTTTGCCTCCAATTATTTTGACCAGATGTATGAAGCGGCAGTAAAACTGATAAAAAAAGGAAAAGCCTTTGTCTGTGACCTGTCGGCAGAAGAAATCAGAGAATACCGGGGAACTCTTACGGAGCCGGGAAAAAACAGTCCTTACAGAGACAGAAGTATTGAAGAAAATCTGGATTTGTTTGAAAGAATGAAAAACGGAGAATTTGAAGATGGTACAAAAGTACTCCGGGCTAAAATTGATATGGCATCTCCCAATATCAACATGAGAGATCCTGTTATTTATCGTGTGGCACATATGAACCATCATAATACAGGAGATAAGTGGTGTATTTATCCCATGTATGATTTTGCTCATCCTATTGAGGATGCGATTGAAGGGGTAACCCACTCTATCTGTACACTGGAATTTGAAGATCATCGTCCGCTGTATGACTGGGTGGTAAAAGAACTGGAATATCCTTTCCCTCCCAAGCAGATTGAATTTGCAAAATTATATCTTACCAATGTGATTACAGGAAAACGTTATATCAAACGGCTGGTGGAAGAGGGCATCGTAGACGGATGGGATGATCCTCGTCTGGTTTCCATTGCGGCTTTAAGAAGAAGAGGATTCACACCGGAATCTATAAAAATGTTTGTGGAACTTTGCGGCGTTTCCAAAGCAAACAGTTCTGTAGACTACGCTATGTTGGAGTACTGTATCCGGGAGGATCTGAAATTAAAACGTCCTCGTGTGATGGCAGTTCTTGATCCGGTTAAACTGGTGATCGACAATTATCCGGAAGGTCAGACAGAAGAACTGGAAGCTCCAAATAATCTGGAGAATGAAGCATTGGGAACAAGAATGGTCCCATTTAGTAAAGAACTGTATATTGAACGGGAAGACTTTATGGTGGAACCTCCGAAGAAATATAAACGTTTGTATCCGGGAAATGAAGTACGTCTGATGAACGCTTATTTTGTTACCTGCACCGGTTACGAGACGGATGAAGATGGAAATGTGACAGTGGTTCACTGTACCTATGATCCGGCTTCCAAAGGAGGAAATTCTCCGGATGGAAGAAAAGTAAAAGGAACTATCCATTGGGTAAGCGCAGCAGAAAATGTTCAGGCAGAAGTACGTCTTTATGAAAATATCATTGATGAAGAAAAAGGTGTTTATAATGAAGACGGTTCCCTGAACCTGAATCCGAATTCTCTTACCGTAGTAAAGAATTGTTATCTGGAAAAAAGTCTGAAAAATGTAAAAGCATACGATAGTTTCCAGTTTGTGAGAAACGGTTTCTTCTGTGTGGACGCTAAAGATTCCAGAGAAGATGCGCTGGTATTTAACCGTATTGTTTCTCTGAAGAGTTCTTTTAAATTACCAAAATAATGAATATATTAACAATTTCCCTGGAAAAGAAAAAAGGAAGTCCCATGTATGGGCAGATTTATGAATATATTCGGGATGAGATTCAGTCGGGAAAGATTCTTGCAGGGGAGAAGCTTCCCTCTTCCCGAACACTGGCGTCTCATCTGGGCGTAAGCCGCAGTACAGTGGATCTGGCTTACGAGCAGCTTCTTGCGGAAGGATATATGATTTCCCAGCCTTGCAGGGGGTACTTTGCCTGTGAAGTGGATCAGCTATATCAGATTCCCAGGGTGAATTCCAAATACAAAGAAAGTATTCCTGAAAAACAAAAATACAGGTATGATTTTTCTGTAAGCGGAATTGACAGGGATGGATTTCCTTATCAGACCTGGAAAAAAATTTCCAAAAATGTGCTGGCAGAGGATGACGGGAGACTGTTTCAACTGGGGGATTCTCAGGGAGAAGAAAGCTTTCGACAGGAAATTGCTTCCTATCTTCATCATGCCAGAGGTGTAAATTGTAAACCGGAACAGATTATTGTGGGAGCAGGAAATGATTACCTGCTCCTGCTTTTGCATATTATTTTGGGAATGGGATGGAAAATCGCCATGGATAATCCCACGTATCTGAGCGCCTATCAGGACTTTAAAAAAATGGGTTATGAGGTATTTCCTCTGGAACCGGATGAGATGGGAATGAATCTGCAAAAACTTCAGAAAAGTGGAGCGAATCTGGCATATGTGATGCCATCCCATCAATTTCCTCTGGGCAGTGTGATGCCTATTCAAAGGAGACAGCAGCTTTTATCCTGGGCAGCGGCGGAGGAAGATCGTTTTCTCATAGAAGATGATTATGACAGCGAATTTCGGTATAAGGGTAAGCCGATTCCCAGTCTTCAGGGATATGACTCCCGGGATAAGGTGATTTATCTTGGAACATTTTCCCGTTCTCTTGCTCCGGCAATCCGAATCAGTTATATGGTATTGCCTCAACGGCTTCTTCCTTTATACTGGGAAAGAGGAAAGAATTTTTCTGTTACCGTATCCCGGGTAGATCAGAAAATAGTGGAGATATTTCTGAGAGACGGCCATTTTGGAAGACATTTGAACAGGATGAGAGGAATTTATCGGAGCAAACACGATTGCCTGTTGACGGAAATGAAAAAACTCAGAGATATCTGTACTGTTCAGGGGGAACATGCAGGAGTACACGTACTGTTGAAAATGAAAAATGGTATGAGTGAAGAGGAAGCGGTTCGCCGGGCAGCAAAAGAAAGTGTGAAGGTCTATGGCCTTTCAGAATACTGTGTGGAAAACGTGATCGAAAAAGAATCAGAGAATGAAAAGAAAGATATGATGAAACGATTGGGAGCCACAGTATTGATGGGGTATGCTACTTTGACGGAAGATGAAATCCGGGAAGCTGTAACCCGACTGGAAAAAGCCTGGAGAGTTCCTGCTTGTGGAGAAGATAACACAGCCTTTTTCTCTTGATTGGTATATAAGTGAGAAAAAAATTCTGATTCATGATTTTTTGTGCAAACGGATGTAGGGTATATAAATTTACCTTATGTTCTATTCTGCAATGATAATAAGAAAATATCCGGAGATTTGAAAGTGTAGGAAAGAGAAATATCTTTCATATATGTTCAAATCTCCGGATATTTTTTCGTTTGACAAATATGTCCTTTTTACATTTCTGTTTCTGTTACGTCTTCTGAGGTTTCTTCAGAAGCTGTATCGGTTTCAGAATCATTTTCGGAAGTTTCATTTTCCTCTGTTTCCTCTTGTACAGGAGCGGAAGTCTTTACTGCATCACTGTCAGTATGAAGAGTGGTATAAGTCCGTTCCGGCTGACATTCTGCACAGGATTCTTCTGTGTCATTCATCAGATCATCAAAATCTTCTTCGCTGAGATCATTTACTTCTTTACATTTTTTTACATATGCCACTGCACCGCCTACAGCTGCACCCAGGACAGCAAGACCAGCAAGAGTTTTCCATACATTTTTTTTTGCCATTCTGATTTCTCCTTTAATAATACTTGATAAAATGTTAAAAGCTTATTTCTGTATGATATCCATTTTAATACTTTTTACTTAAAAAGGAAAGCCCTAAATTTACCTTGCAGGTCAGCAAGGGAACATTTATAATGAAGAGGAATAAGAGAAACAGTAGAGAGGATGACAAAAGATGTATCAGGCTTGTATATTTGATCTGGATGGAACGCTGGCAGACACAGTGGAATCTATTGCAAATGTGGCAAATCAGATTCTGGATAGGTTTGGATTGCCTGCGCAGCCGGTGGAAGATTATAAGTATCATGCAGGAGATGGAGGAGATATACTGATGGAGCGGTGTATGCGGGCGGCAGGCAGTGATCTTTCCCATCTTTCAGAGGGGCAGAAGCTTTATCGGGAAATATTTGCAAAAAATCCATTATATAAAGTAACGGCATTTGACGGCATGAAAGAGACATTGGAAGAACTGAAACGCCGTCAGGTGAAGTTGGCAGTTTTGTCTAACAAGCCCCATGAGGCAACGGTTCTGGCGGTACAGGGACTTTTTGGTACAGAGATATTTGATGTGATTCAGGGTCTGAAGCCTGGGATGAAAAGGAAGCCGGCGCCGGATAATGCCTGGATGATCGCAGAGAGATTTGGGATAAAACCGGAAAGCTGTATGTATATTGGGGATACCAATACGGATATGCAGACAGGAAAGGCGGCAGGAATGTTCACAATCGGAGTGTTATGGGGATTTCGGGACCGAAAAGAACTGGAAGAAAATCATGCAGACCGAATTATTGAGAAACCAGAAGAAATCTTACAACTGCAGGAGGAAACATTATGCTGAAACTGATTGCCAGCGACCTGGATGGAACACTTTTACAAAATGGAAGCCAGACATTGCCGGAGGGAATCTGCGAACAGATCAAAAGGCTGAAGGAGAAAGGGATTCTCTTTGTGGCAGCCAGTGGACGCCAATATGCCAATCTTCGAAGATTGTTTGCGCCGGTACAGGATGACATTGCCTATATCTGTGAAAATGGATGTCTTGTATTTTATAAGGGAAAACGGATTCACAAAGAATATATGGACAGAGAAACAGGACAACAGATCTTGAAAGATATTTTACAAAAGGATGGAAATGAACTGGTGCTATCGGGAGAAGATACCTCTTATCTGCAGCCGAAGGACGAGTTGTTTCGTTGTCTTATCCAGGATATTGTCAAAAATAATGTGACAGTGACGGAAGATATTTTAAAGACAGAAGAAGATTACTTTAAAATATCAGTATTTGCACCGGAGGGAGCAGAAAAAATATACCCCTTCTGGAAAGAAAAATATGGAGAAAAAGTAACAGTGGTTACTTCGGGAAATGAATGGCTGGATATGATGCCTCTTCATGTGAATAAAGGAACTGCCATGGATGCGCTGTTAAAAACTCTGGAGATCAAACCGGAGGAATGTATGGCTTTTGGAGATAACTATAATGATATTGAGATGCTTCAGATGACAGGGGAAAGCTATGCCATGAAGAACGGAAAAGAGGCAGTGAAAGCTGTGTGTAAATATCAGGCCGATACAGTTGGAAAAGTGTTGGAAGAAGTACTGAAAAATTTGTGATAAAATTTGAGAGGAGCATAGAATATGGAAACTTATAGCGAAGAATGTATTATGACTTTTTTGAAAAATCAGGGACAGCTTTTTGATGAGCCGGTTGCGGAAACATATGAGGAAGCAGAAGAATTTCTGGAGGATTGTATGGCTGTTGTGGCGAAAAATCTGAAAGAAGTGAGAGCGTACCTGGATGAAAGCGGTATGGATGTGGATGGAATGAGCGATCAGGAGCTTTTGGAAGCCAGCGAAGTATTTGCTCTGGAGGATGGAAGTTTTCTGATCGTGGAAGGATAAGAAATTCCTGGTTTTGGGGCGTCGGTGAGTTGTGGGATGAGAGGAGGCAGCAGTTAAATGGTGAACATAAAAAGAATTGTAGAAAGACAGCGGGAATTTTTTCACCAGGATAAGACAAAATTATTGAAATTTCGGATGGAGGCGCTTTGTCGTCTGGAAAAATCTATCCGTCATCATCAGGAGGACATTTACCGGGCTTTGAAAAAAGATCTGAATAAATCAGAATTTGAAGGTTATATGACCGAGGTGGGAATGACTCTTGCAGAGCTTGCCTATGTAAAAAAACATCTTCCCATATGGGATCAGAAACAGTGGAAACTTTCTCCACTGGCACAATTTCCATCTTCCAGTTTCACAGTGAGGGAGCCATACGGTGTGGTACTGGTAATGGCTCCCTGGAATTATCCTTTTATGTTATGTATGGAACCTTTGATCGGAGCCATTGCAGGAGGAAATTGTTGTGTAGTCAAACCATCTGCTTATGCCCCGGCAGTATCGGAGATATTATCTCAAATTATAGGTGAAGTATTTCCGGAAAAATACGTGGCTGTAGTGAATGGAGGTAGAGAAGAAAATACATTGCTGCTGGAACAGCGCTTTGATTATATTTTCTTTACCGGAGGCGTTACAGTGGGAAAACTGGTAATGAAAAAAGCGGCAGAATATCTCACCCCGGTTACTCTGGAGCTGGGAGGGAAAAGTCCCTGTATTGTGGTAAAAGATGCAGATCTGTCTTTGGCTGCAAGACGTCTGGTGTTTGGAAAATATCTGAATAGCGGACAAACCTGCGTTGCTCCGGATTATCTGTTGATTGATGAGAAGGTAAAAGAGGAATTTCTTTGCTGGGCAGTCTACTGGATAGAAAAAATGTGGGGAAAAGAACCTCTGGACAATCCGGATTATCCGAAAATGATCAATGAGAAACATTATAACAGAGTACTCCGTCTTATAGATGGGGAAAAGGTGACCTGCGGAGGATATGGAAATCGTGAGACACTTCAGATCACTCCCACCATACTGGAAGATATCAAATGGGATTCTCCGGTAATGCAGGAAGAAATCTTTGGTCCCGTTCTTCCGGTACTCACTTATAAAAATCTGGATGAAGCGATTGAAAAGGTGAGAGAGAGGGAAAAACCTCTGGCGTGTTACCTGTTTACCGAAAACAGGCAGATTCAGAAGAAGGTATTGAAACAGGTATCTTTTGGGGGAGGCTGTATAAATGATACAATTATTCATCTTGCAACTTCCCGAATGGGATTTGGAGGTGTGGGAGGAAGTGGAATGGGAAGCTATCATGGGAAAAAGTCCTACGAGACCTTTACTCATGAGAAAAGCATTGTGAAGAAATCCACAAAACTGGATCTTCCCATTCGGTATCTGCCCTATACCAGAGGAAAAGAAGTTTTATTAAAGTTATTTTTGAGATAAATTCTCCTGTTAAAAGCATGTTCTATCGAATAAAACGGAGCGGATGTTTTTGTACTGCAAAGGTTACCTGATCAGTGGTTCCGGCATATTCCCCGTCCCGGTGAAGAACACAGGGCCGTTTACTGTGAATAGTCATGGAAGTACCTTTCAGAAGAGTAATTCCTTTGAAACGGGTATGTCTGCCAAAGTAAGCGGTGGGAAAAAGAAGCAGGATTTTCCATTTGCTCAGGTTATGTACTACGATATAGTCTAAAACGCCGTCCTGACAGTCTGCATTGGGACAGAAATGGAAACCGCCTCCTTCGCAGGGAAGATTCATACCGGCGATAAAGTAAACATTTGAAAAATGATATCGTCGGTTTCCGTCCAGTTCCACATCCATGTCACAGGGCTGGAAAGAAAAAAGCATACGGACGGCTTCGTAGGCATAAATGAGTTTTCCCAGATGAATCCGGTTCATCCATTTTTTTACCGGAGTATGGGAGACTTCATAGCAGATGGCGGCATCATAACCTATTCCACAGCTTATGGCAAATCGGGAACGGCGGCCATGTACCTGTACTTCTCCGGTATCCATGGAGAGTTCAGAGGAAGGTTTCTGACTGTCTTTTGCGAGAGAAGAATACTTATTCATAATTTGAGAAAATCTCTCATGAAAATCAGAAGACAAATGCATCCCGCGAGCCAGATCATTTCCTGATCCTACGGGAAGATAGGTGACCGGAAAGGAGTAGTCGCAAGAAAGACCGTTTAATACTTCATTAAATGTTCCGTCTCCGCCGATTACGATGAGTACCTTTCTTTGTGGTGAAGCTGTCAGTTGGGCGGCCAGTTTCCGTCCGTGACCGGGATATTTGGTGAAAGAGACCTGATAAGGAAATTTATTCTGTAAAAGTATTTTTTCTGCCTGTTTCCATACCTCCATACCTTTTCCGGAGCGGGAAGCAGGATTTACGATAAAGTAATACATGATTATCCTCCGTATAATGTGTTGAAAGCTTTCGTATATAGTAGTATTTTAACAGGTATTATACAGAAGTAAAGAGGAGAAGAAATAATTGAAAACAGAAAAACTGAAAGAAGATATTCAAAAACTCTCTCAGGGATGTTTTCCTGACGATAAAGAAGCATACGGAAAACTGATCGGCGATCTGGGTGAAAATGAAAAAGCGCAGCAGTATCTGTTTGAAAAGGCAAGAGAGACTGCAGCTTTGACTTACGGAAATAAAATATATATCCGGGGGCTGATTGAGATTTCCAATATCTGTAAGAATAATTGCTATTATTGTGGAATACGAAAAGATAACCGAAAGGTTTCCAGATACCGACTGAGTCCGGAGATCATTTTGGAGTGTTGCCGGTATGGCTATGATAAAGGATTTCGTACATTTGTATTACAGGGTGGAGAAGATCCGGGACTGACAGATGAAAAAATGGTGGATCTGATTTCGAAAATTCACAGAGAATTTCCGGATTGCGGTATTACTTTATCTCTGGGAGAAAAGGAAAGAGAAAGTTATCAGAGATTTTTTGATGCGGGAGCGGATCGATATCTTCTCCGGCATGAAACGGCAGACAGCAGCCATTACAGAAAGCTGCATCCGCCGGAACTTTCCCTTCATCACCGTATGGAATGCCTGGAGATATTAAAAGAAATCGGTTATCAGACAGGGTGCGGCTGTATGATAGGTTCCCCTTACCAGACAGAAGAGAACCTGGGGCAGGATCTGGTATATCTGAAAAGATTTCAGCCTCATATGGTGGGAATAGGACCGTTTATTTCCCAGAAAGATACCCCGTTTCGGGATTTTTCCAATGGAACACTGACCCGGACGCTGATCATGCTGGGATTGATCCGTTTGTTGCTTCCTCAGGTACTTTTGCCTGCAACTACAGCTCTGGGAACGATTCATCCCCGGGGAAGAGAAATGGGAATACTGGCAGGAGCAAATGTGGTGATGCCGAATTTATCTCCCAGGGAAAACAGAAAAAAATATCTTTTGTATGATAATAAACTGGGAACAGGGGAAGAAAGTGGAGAAGGTCTGGAACTTTTAAAGCAGCAGATGAGCAGAATTGGTTATGAAGTGGTGACAGACCGGGGAGATTACAAAGAGAAAGGGATGGTATAGTATGTATCGTGTGGATTCAATGAAAGCGGAGGAATTTATCAGCCACCAGGAAATTATGGAAACGCTGGCCTACGCAGATGAAAATAAAAATAACAGAGAACTGGTGGATCAGATTCTGGATAAAGCCCGTGAGAGAAAAGGGCTGAGTCACAGAGAAGCTTCTGTGCTTTTAGCCTGTGAAGATGAGGAAAAAAATCAGGAGATTTATGCTCTGGCAGAACAGATCAAGAAAGATTTTTACGGGAACAGGATCGTGATGTTTGCACCTTTATATCTTTCCAATTACTGTGTAAACGGATGTGTGTACTGTCCTTTTCATGCAAAGAACAAACATATTCCAAGGAAAAAACTGACTCAGGAAGAGATTCGCCGGGAGGTGATTGCGCTTCAGGATATGGGGCATAAACGGCTGGCTTTGGAAACAGGAGAAGATCCGGTAAATTGTCCTATAGAATACGTTCTGGAAAGTATAAAAACGATTTACAGTATTCAGCACAAAAATGGAGCTATCCGCCGGGTAAATGTAAATATAGCCGCTACTACGGTGGAAAATTATCGGAAATTGAAAGAAGCGGGAATTGGCACATACATTCTTTTCCAGGAAACCTATCATAAGGAATCTTATGAGAAACTTCATCCTACCGGACCGAAACATAATTATGCTTATCACACAGAAGCTATGGACCGGGCGATGGAAGGAGGAATAGACGATGTGGGAATCGGGGCGCTGTTTGGCCTGGAATTGTATCGGTATGAATTTGCAGGGCTGTTAATGCATGCGGAACATCTGGAAGCTGTTCATGGGGTAGGACCTCATACCATCAGTGTTCCCCGGATTCGCCGGGCAGATGATATTGATCCGGATACCTTTGACAATGGAATTGATGATGATATCTTTGCAAAATTGGTGGCATGTATAAGAATTGCCGTACCTTATACGGGAATGATCATTTCCACAAGGGAAAGTAAGCAGTGCAGAGAACGGGTTCTTCATCTGGGAGTATCTCAGATCAGCGGAGGTTCCCGAACCAGTGTGGGCGGCTATGTGGAGGAAGAGCCAGAAGAAGAAAGTTCGGCTCAGTTTGACATCAGCGATAACCGCACGCTGGATCAGGTGGTGAACTGGCTGATCGAGATGGGATATATTCCCAGTTTTTGCACCGCCTGCTACCGGGAAGGAAGAACAGGTGACCGTTTTATGAGTCTGTGCAAGAGTGGACAGATTCAAAATTGCTGCCACCCCAATGCTTTGATGACCTTGAAAGAATATCTGGAGGATTATGCTTCGGAAGATACCAGACAGAAGGGTGAGGCATTGATACGGAAAGAACTGGAAAATATTCCGAAAGAAAAAGTTCGTAAAATTGTGGAGAAAAATCTCACAGAAATAGAACAGGGACAACGAGATTTCCGTTTTTAGGAGGGGCAGATGAGTTTAAACAGTACACCGTTAGCAGAACGGATTCATATAGGGATTTTCGGTAAAAGAAATGCAGGAAAATCCAGCCTGATCAATGGAATCACAGGGCAGGATCTGGCAATTGTTTCCCCGGTGGAAGGAACCACCACAGATCCGGTGCAAAAGGCCATGGAATTACTGCCTCTTGGCCCGGTGGTTCTGATAGATACGCCGGGAATTGACGATGAGGGAGAGCTGGGAGCCCTTCGGGTAAAAAAAAGTTATCAGATGCTGAATAAATGTGATCTGGCTGTGGTAGTGAGCAATATTTGTGAAGAATTTTCTGTTGAAGACCAGAATCTTTTAAATATCATAGAGAAGAAAAAAATCCCCTGCATGATCGTATTCAGTCAGTCGGACCGGGTGTCAAAAGAGGAAGAAGAGAAAAAGCTTCAGGAAATGAAACATAAGTTTCGAAAACAACTGGGAGAAGCTGCCCCGGTTCTTCTGGCAGCCAGCGCAGTGACAGGTTATGGAATCCGGGAAGTCAAAGAAGAACTGGGGAAAATGATTTTACAGGAAGAACATGAGAAAAAACTGGTGAGAGATATACTGGCGCCGGAAAAATTTACAGTGCTTGTGGTACCCATCGATAAAGCGGCGCCCAAGGGAAGACTTATTCTGCCCCAGCAACAGACGATCCGGGATATACTGGAAGGGGGAGGAGCTGCAGTTGTGGTACGGGAGAGTGAACTGGAAGAAACTCTTTGCCGGATGAAAGGACAGATAGGACTGGTGATCACCGACAGTCAGGTATTTGAACAGGTGGGAAAAATAGTTCCGGAAAACATCCCCCTTACTTCTTTTTCCATTTTGTTTGCACGATATAAGGGAGAACTGGAACCATTAATCTCCGGAGTTTGTGTAGTGGAAGAACTAAAAGAGGGAGATCGGGTACTTATTTGCGAAGGCTGTACCCATCATCGCCAATGTAATGATATCGGTACGGTAAAGATTCCCGAATGGCTTCAGAAAAAAACAGGAAAAACACTACAGTTTTCCTTTACCAGTGGAGGTGAATTTCCTCAGGATCTCTCCCCTTATCGTCTTATCATCCACTGCGGGGGCTGTATGCTGAATGCAAGAGAGATGAAATACCGGATCGCCTGTGGAGAAGATGCAGGAGTACCAATTACTAATTATGGAATTTTGATCAGTTATCTGAAAGGAACACTGGAACGGAGTATCAGACCGATTCGTTGAGAGAAAAGAGAGAAAGGAAGATCAGATGATTACCATAAAGGAAATTGCAGAACAATTAGGAGTAAGCGCCACAACCGTATCCAATGTTCTGAATGGGCGGGCTGGTAAAATGTCTGCCCAGACCCGTCAGAGAGTAGAAGAAGCGCTGCTTCGCAATCATTACGTTCATGAGAAGAAAAATGAGGCGGGAGAGCATGAAAAAAAGCCAGTAGCTGTGTATTTTTGCATGGGAGATAAAAAACATGTTCTGACAGATCCGTTTTGTGGTGAATTTCTGGAGGGGATTGACCGGGAACTGAGAAAATACGGACGGGATATGATCTGTGGAACGGTAAGAAGAAACGAAGAGTTTGAAGAGAGATTGAAAAATGGTTATCTGGAGGGAGCGATTCTCCTGGGATGTGAGCCGGAATATTGCGGGGAACTGGTAAGAAGAATTCAAAAACCTATTGTATTTGTAGATTCCGGAGAAGGTAATTATTACAACATAGGGTTGGATGATGAAGGGGGAGCTTATGAAATGACTTCCTATCTGATTCAACAGGGTCATGAAAAAATTGCTTTTTTCTGCGATCAGAAACATCCGATAGCCAGTAATCAGAAACGCTGGACAGGATTTTTACGGGCCATGGGAGAACATAATAAAAAGGTAACGGATCAGGATTATTATTATTTGCCGTTTGCGGATCCTTTGCGTCATGAAATTCTTCGCCAGTTTGCAAAAAAGGTAAAAGAAGAAAAGTATACGGCAGCATTTTTTATATCTGATTTTCTGGCAAATGAGGGGATTAATGTGTTTTGTTCTCAGGGTTTGCAGGTACCGGAGGATATTTCAGTGACAGGGTTTGATGATAATATATATGCCAGATTATCCAGGGTGCGATTGACCACAATTCGCCAGAGTCCGGAAGAAAAAGGGACGGTAGCAGTCAAATTCCTGATCAGGAGGATATATGGGCAGGAGATACCCGTTAAAAATGTTCAGCTTCCCACAGAGCTGATCGTGAGAGAAAGTGTAAAAAATATAGGGAGTAAATAAAAAGAGAGTGTTTCGTGAAAAATCATGAAACACTCTCTTTTGTATAAAATACACAAAAATGAAGACTATAAATTGTATAAATAATCAGTGTTTTTGTAAACTTCTTGCAAAACCTTACAAAACTAACTAAAATTTGCAAACGAAAAGATGCGTGAATCAAGCAGATAAAAAAGAAAGGGGGCTTTTCAGAGATGAAAAGACGAGGAAAGGCGGCAATGTGCCTGGGACTTTTTGGTACTGTAGTATCAGCGACGTTTCTGACGGGATGTTCCAAGCAGGAAGAGAGTGGAAAAATCAAAATTGAAGTGGTGCAATATAAACAGGAGGCAGTAAAGGTTTTTGAAAAACTGGAAAAAAAGTTTAATGAAACACATGATGACATTGAACTGGTTATTGATTCTCCCAATGACGCCATGACAATTCTGAAGACCAGATTTATCCGTGAGGATTATCCGGATATTATTGGAATCGGCGGAGATATCAACTATTCTAATTTTCTGGATTCAGAAATGCTGATGGATATTTCAGACTATGAAGGTCTGGAGACTATCAAAGAAGCATATCTTCAGACTGCAAAGGATTTGGAATTTGTTCCCACACCGGGTAATTACGCAGTCCCTTACATGGCTAATGCAGCGGGAATCCTTTATAATAAAGATATTTTTGAAGAACACGGATGGACTATTCCCACTACCTGGGATGAACTGACAGCTCTGTGTGAAACAATGCAGGCGGAGGGGGTACAGCCCTTCTATTTTGGATTTAAAGACATATGGACCTGTCTGGCGCCGTGGAATGCCATAGCTGTAGATCTGGCGCCCTCAGATGTATGTGCAGAGGTAAATAAGGGAAATACCACATTTACAGAAAATTACAGAGAAGTGGCAGAAAAGGAAAAAGCTTTACTGAAATACGCACAGGAGGACCCCTTTGCTTATGGTTATAATGATGCCTGTACAGCATTTGCAAATGGAGAATCTGCCATGTTTGCCATTGGAAGTTACGCTGTGCCGCAGATTAAATCTGTAAATCCTGACATAAATATTGATTCTTTTGTGTTCCCTGCCAGCAACGATGTAGAGAGAAATGTGTTGAATTCGGGAAATGACTTACAGTTTTCAGTGATGGAAAGCTGTGAAAATAAAGAAGCGGCTTATGAGGTGCTGAATTTCTTCCTGGAAGATGAGAATATGCAGATGTATATTGACGATCAGAGCGCAGTTCCCTGTAAAAAAGGAGAATTTGAGCTTCCGTCCATGTTGAATGGTATGACAGATTATATCAATCAGGGAAAACTGGTGGATTATCAGGATCACCACTATCCCAGTGAAATGTCTGTGGACGCCATGATTCAAACATTCCTTTTGGATAAGGATGAAAATTCAGTAGATACCTTTTTAAAACGATTTGATACAGAATGGGTTCGTTATAATAGAGATTTGATCCAGAAAGTACAAAAATACGAACAGGAAAATCCACAGTAGGAGGGGAAATGAAGATGAAAAAGAAAATGAATGACAGGGAACGGACATTTCTGCTGATCACCATACCGGTACTTGCGCTGTTCTTCTGTTTTAATACCCTGCCTTTGATCAAAGGTTTTATCTATAGTTTCACGAATTTTAAAGGATATGGAAGCTACGACTACGTGGGACTTAGAAACTATAAAGATTTGTTTACCGATCTTCGAGTGGGAAAATCTTATCTTTTTACCTTTAAATATGCCATCGTTTCCACAGTAGTGGTAAATGTGATCAGTCTGATTCTGGCTTTGGGGCTGAATGCGAAGATTAAAGCAAAGAGTCTTCTGAGAGGAATTTATTTCATTCCCAATATTCTGGGAGGATTGGTTGTAGGTTACATTTTCAGCTTTTTCTTTACTTATATCCTTCCGGCAGCAGGTAAAGCCGCAGGAATTGAGTGGTTAAGCTCCAGTATGCTGTCCAGAGAAAATACAGCATGGATTGCCATTGTGATCGTAGGCTCCTGGCAGGCGATTGCCATGAATACAATTATTTATATCTCCGGTTTGCAGACTGTACCAGAGGATGTATATGAGGCAGGCGCTATTGACGGCGCTACCGGATGGACAAAATTTAAAAATCTTACATTCCCGCTGATCATGCCTTTCTTTACCATTAATATGGTTTTATGTATGAAAAACTTTATGATGGTATTCGATCAGATTATGGCATTGACAAAAGGAGGACCGTCTCAGAGTACGGAATCTATTTCCTATTTGATCTACCAAAATGGTATGAGTGGAGGCCAGTTTGGATTTCAGAGCGCCAATGCAGTAGTATTTTTTGTAGTTATTGTGGCAATTTCTGCATTCCAGTTGAGAACAATGGGTAAGAAGGAGGAACAGTTATAATGGATAAGTCAAAGAATCCTCAGACAAAGAAGATAAACTGGCCGGTTACAGTGCTGTTGATCATCGGTTGTATCACAGTATTTTTCCCTCTGTATATGGCAGTGATCATAGCTTTTAAAAAGCCTTCAGAGATGACAAATGATATCGCAGGCGCTCTGGCGCTGCCGGACACATGGAGCTTTGCGAATTTTGCAGAAGCAATGGAGGTTACTGATTTTTGGACCTCTCTGGGTAACAGTTTACTGCTTACTATTATCACTGTAGTACTTGCCCTGGTAATTCATTCTCTGGCCGGATATGCGATTGGAAGAAGCATGGCAAAGAGTAAATTTTACAATTGGGTATATTTGTACATTGTCAGCGGTATGTTTGTACCCTTTGCAATTTTGATGATGCCTCTGGTAAAACAGACAGCGCAGATGGGAATTGCCAATCGGGTAGGTGTGGTGGTATTATATACAGTGTTCTATATGCCTATGAATCTTTTGCTGTATTCCGGGTATCTTAAGAATATCCCTCTGGCTTTGGAAGAAGCCGCGCATGTGGACGGCTCCACCATCTGGTCCACTTACTGGAAAATCATTTTCCCGGTAATGAAACCTATGCATGCTACGGTGGCAGTACTGACTGCTATGAGTACCTGGAATGATGTGATGACTCCTCTGGTAATCATGTCCGGTACCGGAAAAAATACTTTACCTCTGGCTCAGTTGACTTTCCAGACCCAGTTCGGAACGAACTACAATCTGGCTTTTGCTTCTTATTTGCTGGCATTGCTGCCGATTCTTGTATTTTATCTGATCTGCCAGAAACAGATTTTGAATGGTGTGGTAAACGGAGCAGTAAAATAAGAAATAATTAATAAAATCCATGTTGGGAAATTAAGATAAATTTGATACAGTTCTTTCTGCAGCAGAAAGGAGATTATATGGAATCGAAAAAAATAACAAAAATCTTATGTATCATTTACCTGTTGTTCCTGACATGGATTATTTTATTTAAAATGAGTACCTCCCTGGAAGAACTTCCCCATATAAGAAATATCAATCTGGTTCCTTTTGGGGAGTCTGTGATTGTGAATGGAAGAATATCCTTTGCAGAGATGTTGGCTAATGTTGTGGCTTTTGTGCCTTTCGGTATCTTTACGGGAATATTGCTGGAGAAGTCTGCTTTCAATACCCTTGGTGGAATAGTGGGAGTAGGACTATTGATTTTACTGGTAAGTATTCTGGTTCTTGGAAATTTGTAGCTTTAAAAGTGAAAAAATCTGTCATGGAAGCCTTTTTGTGCATATAGTAGTAAGAGTGCATCAGGAGGTGTTATATGGCATATAAAATAGTTGTGGACAGCGGTCACGGAGGAGAAGATCCGGGAGCTGTCTATCAGGGACGGCAGGAAAAAGACGATACTCTGCAGTTGGGATTGGAAGTGGGAGAAATCCTGAAAAATAATGGAGTTGATGTGATTTTTACAAGGACAGAAGATATTTATCAGACTCCTTTCCAGAAAGCGCAGATTGCAAATGAGGCAATGGCGGATTATTTTGTCTCCATTCATAGGAATTCCAGTCCTCGCCCCAATCAATATGAGGGGGTGGAAACCCTTGTTTATGATAAATCCGGTATCAAACTGGAAATGGCAGAGAATATTAACCGGGCTTTGGAAGAAGTGGGATTTAAAAATCTGGGAGTGAAAGAACGTCCCGGACTGGTGGTGCTTCGGCGCACAAAAATGCCTGCATTGCTGGTGGAAGTCGGATTTATTAACAGTGAAAAAGATAATCAGTTATTTGATGAAAAATTCCAGGAGATCGCAGAAGCGATTGCAGGAGGAATACTGGGTACTCTTTCAGAAGAAACAGTAACAGACCCGGTTTTATACCGGGTGCAGGTAGGAACTTTCCGGAACAGGCAAAATGCAGATAATCTGAATTACAAATTGCTTTCACAGGGGTATCCGTCTTTTTTGTTGAAAGATGATGAATTTTATCGGGTACAGGTGGGGGCTTTTCAGCAGATGGGAAATGCGGTGGCAATGGAACAGAGACTTCGCAAAGATGGTTATCAGACTTTGATCACAACCCGTTAAAACAGAGGGTAAAACGGAGAGACACATGGAGAGAAAAGAAAATTATCAGACATTTTTAGAAAACTTTACAGAATTTATTTTTCTGGAAGATCAACCGGAAAAGGCAGATATTATTTTTGTTCCGGGAAACGGATATCCGCAGATGGCGGAACGGGCAGCCCATTTATGGAAACAGGGATATGCTCCCTGGATTCTGCCTTCCGGGCGATACAGTGTGGTTACAGGAAAGTTTTCCGGAGTACTGGCAAAAGCTGATATTTACCGGGAAAGCTATGAAACGGAGTGGGAGTTCTTAAAAAATGTGCTTGTAAAAAACGGAGTGGAAGAGCAGGCGGTTCTTCGGGAAGATCAGGCCACTTACACGTATCAGAATGCGATTTTTTCCCGGAAAGTGACAGACGGGAGAGGAATTTCTGTAAAAAAAGGAATTATCTGTTGTAAGGCTCAACATGCAAGGCGGTGCAGAATGTATTATCAGTTGTTGTATCCCCAGGCAAAACTGTTTATTTGTCCGGTGGATGTGGGAATCAACAGGGAAAATTGGTATGATTCATCGCAGGGTATAGAAGAAGTGCTGGGAGAAATGGAACGGTGTGGTCAACAATTTCATCAGATAATGAAAGAAATTACTGAAAAATAAAGAGTTCTCTTAAAAGAAAAGCTGAGACAAAAAACAAGATGATGTTTTCTGCCTCAGCTTTTTTATTCTTCTTCGTCATCTCCGGAATCAAAATATCCTTCCGGAATATAAATATGGACAGTTTCTATGCGGTTCTTTACCACATCATCCACCACCAGCTTCAGTTTGTCTTCGGTAAGACAGGATTCGCCGGGGAAGGGAAGATGATCTAACTGTTCAATGATATAACCGCCAATGGAATCGTAATCATCAGATTCCAGGTGCAGTCCCAGGGTTTCATTCAGATCATCCAGTTTGGCAAAGCCGTGAGCAACGTATTCTCTCCGGGGAATAACTTCCCGCACATCTTCTTCTTCATCGGCATCATATTCATCCCGGATTTCTCCTACGATTTCTTCCAGAAGATCTTCCAGTGTGATCATGCCGGCGGTGGCTCCGTACTCGTCCAAAACAATTGCCAGATTGACTGCGTATTCCTTCATCTCCATGAGAAGAGCAGCAGTACTTTTATGTTCATAAGTAAAATATGGTTTTCTCAAAATCTCCCGGATGGAAAAATCTTTCTGGGAATTCCACAGGAGAAGGTCTTTCATATTAATAGTACCGATAATGGTGTCTGTGGTATTTTCATAAACCGGGTATCGTGTATAGCCGTCATTTCTGAAAATATCCAGTAACTCTTCGTAGCTGGTATTGACATCTACAAAAGACATATCGATACGGGGAACCATAACATCTTTTGCCTGAGAATCCCCAAAATCGAACACATTGTAAATCATCTGTCGTTCTTCTGTCTCGATTACTCCGTCTTCATGACTGACATCTACGATGGTACGCAGTTCCTGTTCTGTCATGGTGTTTTGTTTTCCTTTTGGATCCATTCGAAGTAAAAATAATATGCCGTTGGACAGCTTATTGATCAGGAAAATAACCGGTGTAAGAATCCTCATAAGAAAATAAATCACAGGGGCGTAGGAAAGCGCCATTTTTTCAGCATAGAAAGTTGCCATAGTCTTTGGGGTGATTTCGCCAAAGAGGAGAACCAGTAAAGTAAGGATACCGGTAGCAACTCCTACAAAAGCATTTCCAAATACCCGGGTAGTCCAGGTGGTTGCCAGAGAAGAAGCAGAAAGATTAACGATATTGTTTCCTACTAAAATGGTACTGAGTAATTTTCCCGGGTTGTCTATGATCCTGAGCAGGACCTTTGCCCGTTTATTACCCTCGTCAGCCAGAGACATAATGTGAATCTTGTTTGCAGTTGTCATTGCTGTTTCCGCAGAAGAAAAGAATGCAGAAAGTAACAGCAGAATAAATAATACGATGAGTTGTATGGCGTCGCCAGAATCCAAAAATATTCACTCCTTTTTTTTCATATATAATTAAAAATATACAGGATTTTTCGTGAAAAAGCAAGAAGAAACTAAGGCAAAACAGGAAGTTACAGGGAAAATAAATTTTAGGGGGTGTCAGAAAGAAAAAAACATGATATAATATAAAATGATTGATTAAATCTAAAAATTGCATAAAGAAAGACAGAGAGGTCAGTAAGGAGATAGTAGTTATATGAGGATACATAAAAACAAGGGTATCAGCAAAAAGCGGTGCCTGCGGACCATGGGAATTCTTCTGGCATCTGTGATGGTGGTGTCTTCAGGGGGAGTTTCCTATGCCTTTGCCGGTTCAGACGGTGAGAAAACAGAGATTTCCGATGAAAAAGAAGAAAAGAGAATCATTTATCTGAATGGAAAATCCGGTAAGGACAGCAATTCCGGTGAAAGTCCCAAAAAGGCAGTGAGAACTTTTGAACAGGCAGCAAAGCTGTCAGAAGATTACGGAGTGATTCGAATCTGCGGAACCGTCACTGTGAAAGGGGATGAAGTCTGGGAACTTCCGTCAGGCGTATCTGTTCGCCGGGCAGAGGATTTCGAAGGTTTTCTTGTGAAGGTGGAAGGCAGTCTGGTCCTGGATAACGTAAGAATGTATGCAGAAGATATCACCGGTGACGGAAGCATAGAGGGAGCAGTGGAAAAAGAAAAAGTGTATGTTCCCAAAAAGCTGGTGATGGACGAGCCGATGGAACTTAGCGAATTGCCTTTGACAAAATGTGAAGGAGACGGAGTATTTTCCTGGGCGGACGAAACCTTTATTCCTTCTGAATATGAGACAGAGTGTAAAGTGATTTTTTATCCCTATGATACGAAGGCTGTGGATTACAGCAAAGAAAAAGGATGGGATGAAGAAAATGAAAGAATTATTCGAACAATTTTAGTTCGGGTAATTTCTCTGAAACCGATGGAGCCAACTGTGGAGGCAACGCCGGAACCTACTGTGGAACCAACCCCGGAAGTAACCCCGGAGCCCACTGTGGAGCCAACCCCAGAAGTAACCCCGGAGCCCACTGTGGAGCCAACTCCGGAAGCAACGCCGGAACCCACCGTGGAGCCGACCCCGGAGGCAACGCCGGAACCCACTGTGGAGCCGACCCCGGAAGCAACTCCGGAAGTAACGCCGGAACCTACTGTGGAGCCAACCACGGAGGTAACGCCGGAACCCGCTGTGGAGCCGACTCCGGAGGTAACGCCAGAACCCAGCGTGGAGCCAACCCCGGAACCCACCGTGGAACCAACCCCGGAACAGCCGCTTCCCGATCAGGAGGAGCCCACAGAACAGCCGGTACTCACTCCGGAGGAGATTGAGGCAGCAGCGCAGGTACAAAACCAGATTGATTATCTTCCCACAGAAGTAACAGCTATAGAAGTGGTAGAAGCGATCATTGACGCCAGCCAGTCCTATCAGGCTCTTTCAGAAGCGCAGAAAGGCTGTCTTACAGCAGATGCGTATGACAAACTGGTGCAGGCGCAGGAGAGAGCGGCAGTATTCAACCGCCAGAGCAATGGAGTGACAATTGAAGGTGATTTCCCCTGGTATGTACAGTTCAGGGTGGAACTGAAAAATCAGCAGGATGATGTTTCCGTTTTGGAAGAATATAATGTGGATACTTTTATCACACCCTATGATATGATTTTGTGGGATCTGATGAGGGATACAGAGTATAGTCTGAACGGACAGCAGGTAAAGGTGACGATTCCTGCGCCGGATGAGGAAATATATACACAGCTGGTCATTGTACATTATATGGATGACGGTTCTGTGGAATATATTACGCCGGTATATAACAACGATGGAACTATGAGTTTTATCACCACATCTTTCAGTCCCTATAACCTTGCAGGTACTAAGATTGCGGGAAGTAAACCGCTGGTGGGAAATACAGATAAGGCATATCCCTCAAAACCTTCCGGTCAGAATACGCTGACAGGAGGCAGCAGTTCTTCAGGAACGACAACAAAAAAACCAGGCAGTACAGGAAGTAAGCCAACGACCACAGGTAAGAAACCTTCCTCATCTTTCGGAAATAAGGGAAATACAGTAACAACCTGGGTTCCTAAAACGGGAGATGATCAGACTCCGTTCCAATATGCCGGAGCCGGAGCAGTATCATTGGCAGCGCTTATTTTGGCAGGAACGGTAATCCTGGTAAAAGCAAGAAAAAAGAAATGCTAGTATAGAAAACAGGTATTCAGTGTACTAGAACGTACAACCCTCCCATATAGTTAAGTATGGGAGGGATTTTTTATGGAACGAAGTGAAAAGCAATTACCAAAGCTGATGCCGCTGGTAAAAGGATTACTGCTGGCATATGGGATTACCGGAATTGCTCTGTTAATTCTGGCTTTTTTAGTATTTAAGATGAATCTGGATGAAGGCAGGGTAAATATGGGGATTATAGGAATTTATATTCTGTCCTGTTTTCTGGGGGGATTTTTTGTGGGGAGGAAAAGAGGAGAGCAGAAGTTCCTCTGGGGAATGTTATTGGGGCTGCTGTATTTTCTCCTTCTCACAGGAGTTTCTGCATTGACAGAACCAGGGCTGGCTTCCGGCTGGAAAGGACTGGTCACTTCTTTTGTGATGTGTATGGGCGCCGGAATGCTTGGCGGTATGTTTTCCTGAAAAAAACTCTTTAAAAATGAAAAAACCTATGATATAATGTGGAATAGTATAAACATAAGGAGGAAACAGAGATGAAACATATCAAAACTTTAAATACAAAAAGTTTGCAGAATACTGTAAAAAAAGGTGGATGTGGCGAATGTCAGACATCTTGCCAGTCTGCTTGTAAGACTTCCTGTACAGTAGGAAATCAGAGCTGCGAAAGTACAAAATAATTAAAATCATGTAATATATGGTTACTATGCCAGGCAGCGGTTTAGAAGCCGCTGCTTGCTTTTTGCGTGAATGTAAATAATGACAAAAGAATGGAAGGAGACCTGAAACGTGATTCACCAGTATAAGAACAACGGTTATGCAATTGTGCTGGATGTGAACAGCGGATCTGTCCATGTGGTGGATGATATCGTTTATGATATGATAGCCCTTTTAGATCAGGGAGTAGAAGAAACACAGGTAATCGATCAGTTAAAATCCACATATCAGGAAGAAGACCTGAAAGCCGCATTGGAAGAAATCCATACCCTGACGGAAGAAGGGATGCTGTTTACAGAAGATATTTATGAAAATGCCATCGAACATTTTAAAGAACGCCCCACAGTTGTGAAGGCGCTTTGTCTGCATATTGCCCATGACTGTAATCTGGCATGCAAGTATTGCTTTGCAGAAGAAGGAGAATACCACGGAAGAAGAGCATTGATGTCTTTTGAAGTGGGTAAGAAAGCATTGGATTTCCTGATTGCCAATTCCGGAAGCAGAAGAAATCTGGAAGTGGATTTCTTTGGAGGAGAGCCTTTGATGAACTGGCAGGTGGTAAAAGACCTGGTTGCTTATGGAAGAGAACAGGAAAAAATCCATAACAAAAATTTCCGTTTCACACTCACTACCAATGGTGTTCTGGTAGATGATGAAGTGATGGATTTTTGTAACAAAGAGATGGGCAATGTGGTTATGAGTATTGACGGAAGAAAAGAGGTACACGATTATATGCGCCCGTTCCGCAAAGGAGCCGGAAGTTATGATCTTATAGTGCCAAAATTCCAGAAATGGGCTGAGAGCCGTAATCAGGACAAGTATTACGCCCGTGGAACATTTACACATCATAACCTGGATTTTTCCCAGGATGTTCTTCACCTGGCAGATTTGGGATTTAAGCAGATTTCTGTGGAACCGGTAGTGGCTCCTGCGGATGCAGATTATGCCCTGCAGCCGGAAGATCTTCCTAAAATCTTCGAAGAATATGACAATCTGGCAAAAGAGATGGTAAAACGGAAGAAAGAAGGAAATGGATTTAATTTCTTCCATTTTATGATTGATCTTACAGGCGGTCCCTGTGTGTATAAAAGATTATCAGGCTGCGGTTCCGGTACAGAATATCTGGCTGTAACTCCCTGGGGAGATTTATATCCCTGTCATCAGTTTGTAGGCGAAGAAAAATTCCTTCTGGGAAATGTGGATGAAGGAATCACAAAACCGGAAATCTGTAATGAATTTAAAAATTGTAACGTATATGCCAAGGAAGAGTGTAAAAAATGCTTTGCACGTTTTTACTGCAGCGGAGGCTGTGCAGCCAATTCCTATAACTTTAAAGGTAATATTAACGATGTGTATGAGATTGGCTGTGAACTTCAGCGTAAAAGAGTGGAGTGCGCGCTGATGATTAAGGCTGCAACAGCAGAAGAAGAGTAAGAGGTAAAGGAAATGAAGAAAAAACAAGGAATCCTTGTGCTTGTCCTTACAGTGATCGTGATCGGATTTCTGGCATTTACCACAGCAGTGGGATTTGGATCGACAGGTACGGGAGCAGCAAAGAATATTAAGACAGGTCTTGATCTGTCCGGCGGTGTAAGTATTACTTACAAAGCAAAAGGGGATGAACCTTCTCAGGAAGATATGGATGATACCATTTACAAGCTTCAGAAACGTGTGAGCGGTTACAGCGAAGAAGCTCAGGTATATCAGGAAGGCGCAGACCGGATCAATGTGGAAATTCCAGGAGTGACAGATGCAAATAAGATTCTGGAAGATCTGGGTAAACCGGGTTCTCTTGAATTTCAGGATTCAACTGGTGAAACAGTTTTGGATGGTTCTGATATTGCAGATGCCAAAGGTGGAATCACAGAGGATCAGATGACAGGAAAGAAACAGTATATTGTTTCTCTGACTCTGACAAAAGAAGGAACAAAGAAATTTGCAGAAGCAACAGAAGCAAATCTGGGTAAAGCTATTGCCATCGTGTATGATGGAGAAACAATCAGCGCGCCTACAGTACAGAATGTGATTTCTGATGGAAAAGCGCGGATTACCGGTCAGCAGTCTATTGAAGAAGCCAATGAGCTGGCTTCCGTTATCCGTATCGGTTCTCTGAAACTGGAATTGACTGAATTGCGTTCAAAAGTAGTTGGAGCTCAGTTAGGTGAAGAAGCTATTCGGACAAGTTTAATTGCCGGAGCTATCGGACTTATTCTTGTAGCTATCTTTATGATCATCGTGTATGCTATTCCGGGTCTGGTAGCGACTCTTTCTCTGGCTGTTTATGTTGGACTGGAACTGGTGATGCTGAATGCATTTGACCTTACACTGACACTTCCCGGTATTGCAGGTATTATTCTTTCCATCGGTATGGCGGTAGATGCCAATGTTATCATTTATGCCCGTATCCGTGAAGAAATCGCACTGGGAAAGAGCGTGCGAAGTTCTGTTAAAACCGGTTTCCAGAAAGCCATGTCTGCAATTTTGGATGGAAATATTACCACTCTGATTTCAGCAGCGGTTTTGGGAACACTGGGAACAGGAAGTGTAAAAGGATTTGCCATGACTCTGGCTCTTGGTATTGT
Source organism: Eubacterium sp. UBA3279 (assembly GCA_002361775.1). Classification (GTDB taxonomy): domain Bacteria; phylum Bacillota; class Clostridia; order Lachnospirales; family Lachnospiraceae; genus Oliverpabstia. The sequence goes on along the minus strand of DETV01000049.1, from coordinate 12,099 downwards.
TCTTTCCATGTTTACAGCTCTGGTTATTTCCAGATTACTTGTCAATGCATTTTATGCAGTGGGATGTAAGAATGAAAAATTTTATGGAAGACAGAAAGAAAGAAAAACCATTGATTTTGTTGGAAAGAGAAAAGTATTCTTTGCGATTTCTCTGGTGATGATTTTGCTGGCTCCGGTGGGAATGGGAATTTTCTCAGCGAAAGATGGAAAAGCATTGAATTACAGCCTTGATTTCATGGGAGGAACTTCTACAAATGTAACTTTCAATGAAAATCTTACCCTGAAAGAAATTGATTCTCAGGTAAAACCTGTATTTAAAGAGGTAACCGGTGATGCTGACATTCAGGCTTCCAAAGTTGCCGGAGGCAACGAGGTAGTATTTAAGACCCGTTCTCTGACACTGGAAGAAAGAGAAGAACTGAATACAAAGCTGGTAGAAAAATTTGGTGTGGATGAAGAGAAAATTACTGCAGAAAGTATTTCTTCCACAATAAGTTCTGAAATGAGACGGGATGCATTTGTGGCAGTGGTAGTTTCTACGATTTGTATGCTGATTTATATCTGGTTCCGGTTTAAAGATATCCGGTTTGCATCCAGTGCGGTACTTGCCCTTGTTCATGATGTATTAGTTGTACTTGCTTTCTATGCGTTGGCGAGAATATCTGTGGGAAGCACATTTATCGCATGTATGCTGACAATTGTAGGTTATTCTATCAATGCTACGATTGTTATCTTTGACCGTATCCGTGAAAATATGCATGGTATGGGAAAAAATACAGATCTGGCAGATGTGGTGAATATGAGTATCACTCAGACACTGACCAGAAGTATTTATACCTCTTTTACCACATTCATTACGATTTTCGTATTGTTTGTTTTGGGAGTTCCTGCAATTCGGGAATTTGCGCTTCCAATTATGGCGGGAATCATCTGCGGAGCATATTCTTCCGTATGTATTACCGGTCCATTGTGGTATGTAATGAAAACCAGATTTAACAGAAAAAAATAAAATCAGAAGGGAGCTGCCGTAGATAACAGAATACGGCAACTCCTTTTTCTATAGGAGACAGCAAGATGGAAAAATGGGTAATATCCGCAAAGAGGGCAGATTTTAAAGAAATAGCCGCTTCTTTTGGTATTGATCAGGTAACTGCCAGGCTGATCAGAAATAGGGATATTGTGGGACAGGAAAATATCAGAAAATATCTGTATGGGGACAGAACGTGTCTGTACGATCCTTTTTTGATGAAAGGAATGGAAAAAATCACAGAAATTCTGAAAGAGAAGATTCGGGAAAAAAAGAAAATACGCATTATCGGTGATTATGATATTGACGGGGTGATGTCCACCTATATTTTACTCACAGGACTGAGGGGTGGAGGAGCCGTTGTGGATCATGTGATTCCTGACCGGATGAAGGATGGATACGGATTAAATGAAAATCTGATCCAACAGGCCCGGGAGGAAGAAATTGATACGATTATCACCTGTGACAATGGAATTGCGGCCAGCAGCCAGATCCAAAAAGGGAAGGAAATGGGCATGACGATTCTGGTTACGGATCATCATGATATTCCTTTTCAGATGGTGAATGGTGAGAAAAAAGAAATTCTTCCCCCTGCGGATGTGGTGGTTAATCCGAAACAAGGGGAATGTACTTATCCGTTTTCCGGTCTGTGCGGCGCAGGAGTCGCTTTGAAGGTGATGGAGGCTCTCTACAGAAAAATACAGCCTCAACGGGATATTGCAGGTGAGCTTATGGAATTTGCAGCCATTGCCACTGTAGGGGATGTTATGGATCTGAAAGATGAAAACAGGATATTGGTAAAAGAAGGTCTGAAACGTCTGCACAAAACATCAAATCTGGGGCTGCAGGAATTGTGTCGGGTGAATAATCTGGAACCGGAAAATATTACCCCCTATCATATTGGGTTTGTTCTGGGTCCCTGCCTGAATGCCACAGGACGGCTGGATACTGCCATAAGAGCGTTGAAACTTCTGTGTTCGGATAACCGGGAAGAGGCAGCCCGTCTTGCCGGGGATCTGAAATCTTTAAATGAGAGCAGAAAAGAGCTGACGGCAGAAGGAGTAGAGAAAGCAATTGAGTTGGTGGAACGTACAGAACTGAAAAATGACAGTGTGTTGGTGATATATCTGCCGGAATGTCATGAAAGTCTGGCCGGGATCATTGCGGGAAGAATCCGGGAAAAGTATCACAAACCAGTCTTTGTTTTAACCCGGGGAAAAGAGGGGATAAAAGGTTCCGGGCGCTCCACAGAAAGTTATTCCATGTTTGAAAAACTTTCCGAATGCGGAGAATATCTTACAAAATACGGTGGTCATCCCATGGCAGCAGGTTTGTCATTGGAAGAAAAGAACATAGAACCATTTCGAAAAAAACTGAATGAACTGTCCGGTCTGAAACCGGAAGATTTTGTGGAAAAAGTAACGATTGATGTGCCTATGCCGGTAAATTATATTCGAAAGGATCTGATTCAGGAGATGAAATTACTGGAGCCTTTCGGAAAAGGAAATGAAAAACCAATGTTTGCTCAAAAAGGATTGAGAATCATGGATGTGCGGGTGTTTGGGAAGAACAGAAACGTAGTGAAAATTAAACTGGCAGATGAAATGGGGTATCCCATGGACGGTATCTATTTTGGAGATGGGGATGTGTTTTTGGAGGAAATCCATGACAAAAAAACAATATCTATTGTATATTATCCGGAAGTGAATGTGTATCAGGGGAGAGAAAATCTACAGGTAGTTATCCGGCATTATCAGGCAGAACAGTAAAAAAGAGGGCTGACGGAAAAATCATTAACCGTCAGCCTGTTTTATGACTTGAAAGTTATATTATTGTAAAAAATTTCCTGAAAGAAAACCTTAAATATCGTAAAAGTCGCCGATCATGTCTTTGATAGCCTGCATATGGTTATCTGTTTCTGTAATGTTTTGAGAACATTTTTGCAGCTCTTTGCTGATCTTTTCATATCCTTCGATATTATCCAGATTCTTTTTGTAGCGAAGCTGATGCTCCAGGCTGGCCCAGAAATCCATACCGATGGTGCGAATCTGTATTTCAGCCCGCATAGGTGTTTTTCCGTTGGAGAAAAATACGGGGATTTCCACGATCATATGGTAACTGCGGTATCCGTTCGGTTTGGGATTTTTAATATAGTCTTTAATCCGGACGATTTTCAGGTCATCCTGTTGAGTCAATAGCTGGGCTACCGTGTAAATATCATCAATAAAGGGACAGATTACTCGGATGCCTGCAACATCGTTTAACTGATTTACGATATTTTCTTCTGTAAAATCATACCCAAGATGGAGCAGTTTCTGGTAAATACTCATAGGTTTTTTAATCCTTGTTTTGATAAAGGAGATGGGATTTCGGTTGTAGTTGTTGGAAAATTCATCGTCCAGCACTTCCAGTTTTGTCCGGATTTCCCGGATGGCACAACGGTACATCATCATCAGATTATTGAATTTTTTTGCGTTTCCAATAAAGATTTCCGGATTAATGGTGGCAAGCCAGTGAGATTTTTGACTGAGCTTTTGCATAATTTCTCCCGCAATCTGAGGAATTGTTTTTTGATCCGTTTCCACAATGATATCTGCTGCAGCTTCGTATTTTTCTCTTCTTTTATCCATGAGTTCCCGGATTCCCTGAGGGCTGCGTCTTCCATCAAGGACAGGACGGTTCTCGTCAGAACCCACCCGTTTATAGATGGTGTCCGGCTGGGCAGTAAGAAGAATCACATAGCTGTTTTGTTTCATGATTGATACATTTTCTTCCCGCAGGGCAGCGCCTCCTCCACAGGAGATGATTAAATTTTTTTTCTCCTGCAGCTTCCGGAGAAGATTTGTTTCCTGAGTACGAAAATACTCTTCTCCTTTCGCAGCAAAAATTTCCGGAATGGACATTTGTTCCCGATCAGCGAGAATGTCATCCATTTCTGCCAGTTTCATATGGCACATATCATGAAGGTATCTGGCAACAGAGGATTTACCTGTTCCCATAAAACCGATAAGAACGATATTTTGGCGGGAAACAGAATTGTTTTCCAAAGCAGGTAAAACAACATTTGCCAGGGATGGATTTACTTTATTATCTGACATGGTAATCTCCTTTGAGTTTTCTTTTGTAAAACATTCTGTCTGTATTATAACGGGAAAAGAAAATATACGCAAGCAGGTTACTGTGGTGATTTTTCGGGTTTTTGTCTTGCAAATGAACAGAATAAGTGTTAAAATATAGTCAAAATCACGAAGGAAAATTAAAAAATGAAGCGGAGAGAAGAGCGAGCTTTCACAACATGAAGATGTTGCTGTTTGTCTTGCTCATTTTTCTTTGGGGATGGAGGTTTTTATGGCAAAATATGTTATGGCTTTAGATGCAGGAACCACAAGTAACCGCTGTATCCTGTTTAATGAAAAAGGTGAGATGTGCAGTGTGGCGCAAAAAGAATTTACCCAGTATTTTCCGAAACCGGGATGGGTGGAACATGACGCCAATGAGATATGGTCTACCCAGTTGGGGGTGGCTGTGGAAGCCATGTCAAAGATAGGCGCCGCAGCAGAAGATATTGCAGCGATAGGAATTACGAATCAAAGAGAAACGGCAATTGTCTGGGATAAGAATACGGGAGATCCTGTTTATCATGCCATTGTGTGGCAGTGCCGCAGAACTTCCGAATACTGTGATTCCCTGAAGGAAAAGGGACTTACGGAAATGTTCCGGAAAAAAACAGGACTGATCATTGATGCTTATTTTGCGGGAACCAAGGTGAAATGGATTCTGGATCACGTTCCGGGAGCCAGAGAACGGGCTCAAAAAGGAGAACTGCTTTTCGGAACAGTAGAAACCTGGCTGATCTGGAAGCTTACAAAAGGGGGAATTCATGTAACAGATTATTCCAATGCATCCCGAACCTTACTGTTTAATATCAATACATTGGACTGGGATGACGAGATACTGGCAGAATTGGATATTCCAAGATGTATGCTGCCAAAGCCTGTGCCATCCAGTTGTGTGTATGGAATGGCAGATCCCTCTTATTTGGGAGGCGCAATTCCCATAGGAGGAGCGGCAGGAGATCAGCAGTCAGCCTTATTTGGTCAGACCTGCTTTGAGCCGGGAGAAGCAAAAAATACATATGGCACCGGTTGTTTCCTTCTGATGAATACAGGAGAAAAGCCGGTATTTTCTCAGAATGGTCTGGTAACAACTATTGCCTGGGGAATTGACGGAAAAGTGAATTATGCTTTGGAGGGATCTATATTTGTAGCGGGAGCGGCTATTCAGTGGCTGAGAGATGAATTGAGAGTGATTGATTCCGCTGCAGATTCCGAGTATATGGCAAAGAAAGTGAAAGATACCAACGGATGTTATGTGGTGCCTGCTTTTACCGGACTGGGAGCGCCTTATTGGGATCAGTATGCAAGAGGCGCTATTGTGGGGCTGACCCGGGGCGTAAATAAGTATCATATTATCCGGGCAACACTGGAATCTATCGCATATCAGGCTCATGATGTGATCAAGGCGATGGAGGCGGATTCAGGTATTTCTCTCACCTCCTTAAAAGTGGACGGGGGAGCCAGCGCCAATGATTTTCTGATGCAGACACAGGCAGATATGATTCAGGAACCGGTAAAAAGACCTTCCTGTGTGGAGACAACAGCCATGGGAGCTGCTTATCTGGCTGGACTGGCAGTGGGTTACTGGCCGAATAAGGAAGCGGTAAAAGAAAATTGGGCTATTGATAAAGTATTTTCTCCGAAGATTTCACAGGAAGAACAGGAGAAAAAGATGAAAGGATGGCAGAAAGCTGTCCGCTATTCCTTTGGATGGGCAAAGGAGGAACAATAGAAAGAAGAGATTGCGGAGAACAGAGACAGGCAATGTACAACATCCTTTACAAAAGGGTGTTCATTGTTCTGTCTTTTGTTTTTATTTATGGGAAATCGTATCTTTATTATATAAAAACAGGATGAAATACTAAATAACAGGGAGGAAGTAAAATGTATGATGTTTTGATTATTGGCGCAGGAGTCTGTGGAAGCGCCGCAGCCAGAGAATTGTCCAGATATCAATTGAAAATCGGAGTGCTGGAAAAAGGGGAGGATGTATGCAGCGGAACCTCCAAGGCTAACAGTGGAATCGTTCACGCCGGATTTGATGCAAAACCGGGAAGTCTGATGGCGGAAATGAATGTAAAGGGAAATGCCATGATGGAAGAACTTTCAAAAGAATTGGATTTTTCCTTTGAAAGAATTGGATCTCTGGTACTCTGTTTCCAGGAAGAAGATTTAGATAAACTGGAAGATCTGAAGCATCAGGGTGAGAAAAATGGAGTGCCGGATATTCAGATTATCCGGCAGGAAGCGCTGCGGGAGATGGAGCCTAATATTTCCCATGAAGCGGTGGCTTCCCTGTATGCGCCTACAGGAGGAATTGTCTGTCCCTTCGGCCTGAATATTGCTTTGGCAGAAAATGCGGCCATGAATGGAGTGGACTTTTTCTTTGATAAAGAAGTGGAAAGAATAGAAAAGTCAGAAGAAGGATATCGGGTGATCACTGGCGATCAGGTGTTTGAGACGAAATGCATCATCAATGCGGCGGGGGTCTACGCAGATGTTTTCCATAATATGGTCAGTGAACAGAAAATTCACATTACAGCCAGAAAGGGAGAATATTATCTTCTGGACCGCAGTGTGGGAGATCATGTGAATCACACAATTTTCCAGCTTCCCGGCAAATACGGTAAAGGCGTATTGGTAACGCCTACGGTTCACGGAAATCTGCTGGTGGGACCGACAGCAAAAGATATAGAGAATAAAGAAGGAACAAATACTACGGCAGAAGGAATGGAAGAAGTGGCAAAAAAAGCAGTAAGAAGTGTGGAAGGTCTGCCATTGCGTCAGGTGATCACTTCTTTTACCGGGTTGCGGGCTCATGAAGAAGGACATGAATTTATTATTGAAGAAGTGAAAGATGCGCCGGGATTTTTTGACTGTGCGGGAATTGAGTCTCCGGGGCTGACCAGTGCGCCCGCTATTGGCGTACGTCTGGCAGAATTGGTTTCACAAAAGCTTCATCCTGAAAAAAAGGAGGATTTTATTTCCAAAAGAAAAGGAATTTTAAATCCACAAAAATTATCCAGAGAAGAATGGAGAGAACTGGTGAAAGAAAATCCTGCATATGGAACGATTATCTGCCGCTGTGAAAGTGTTACGGAGGGAGAGATTCTGGATGCGATTCATCGTCCTCTGGGAGCAAGATCTCTGGATGGAGTGAAACGGAGAACACGGGCAGGTATGGGCAGATGTCAGTCCGGTTTTTGCGCGCCAAAGACAATGGAAATTCTGTCGAGAGAGTGGAAGATTCCTATGGAGGAACTGACAAAGGCAGGAGGAAATTCAAAATTGCTGGTGGGAACCACAAAGGACAGTTTGTAGGGAGGAAGAGTCATGAAAGAAAAGTATGATGTGGTAATTATAGGAGGGGGCCCCGCGGGTCTGGCAGCGGCGGTGTCTGCCTGGGAACAGGGAATCCGGGACATCCTGATTCTGGAAAGAGATAAAGAACTGGGAGGAATCTTAAATCAGTGTATTCATAACGGTTTCGGTCTTCATACGTTTCAGGAAGAACTGACAGGACCGGAATATGCACAGAGATTTATCTGTCAGGCAGAAGAAAGAAAGATAGAATATCGGCTGAATACAATGGTAATGGATATCAGCAGCGATAAGAAAGTTACAGCGCTGAATCGGGAAGAAGGATTATTTACTGTAGAAGCTCAGGCGGTGATTTTGGCGATGGGATGCAGGGAACGTTCCAGGGGAGCGTTGAATATTCCCGGATATCGTCCTGCAGGAATTTATTCAGCGGGAACTGCTCAGCGGCTGGTAAATATGGAAGGATTTCTTCCGGGACGGGAAGTAGTTATTTTAGGTTCCGGTGATATCGGTCTGATCATGGCAAGAAGAATGACACTGGAAGGCGCCAGGGTAAAAGTGGTTGCAGAATTGCTTCCATATTCAGGAGGATTGAAAAGAAATATTGTTCAGTGTCTTGATGATTTTGGTATTCCTTTAAAATTAAGCCATACTGTGGTGGATATCAAAGGAAAAGAGCGAGTGGAGTCTGTGGTTTTGGCGCAGGTGGATGAAAACAGAAAACCAATACCGGGAACGGAAGAAGAATATACCTGCGATACCCTGTTATTGTCTGTGGGACTGATTCCGGAAAATGAGCTTTCCCGAAGTATGGGAGTGGAATTAAATCCGGTGACCAGCGGACCAAGGGTAAATGAAAGTCTGGAAACAAATATATCCGGTGTGTTTGCCTGTGGAAATGTACTTCATGTTCATGATCTGGTGGATTTTGTTTCTTCTGAAGCGGCTCTGGCAGGAAAACATGCGGCAGAATATGTAAAACAGAATTTACAGGAAAGAAAAGCGGAAGAAAAATCTCTGGAAGTGACAGTAAAAGGTGAGCAGGGAGTCCGTTATACCGTTCCGGGAACCGTCAGACCGGAAATTATGGAAGAAAAACTTCCTGTCCGTTTCCGGGTGGGACAGGTGTATCATCAGTGTTATATTTCTGTTTATCTGGATGAAGAAAGAATTCTCCATCGGAAACGTCCGGTCATGGCGCCGGGAGAAATGGAGACCGTGTGGCTGGAAAAGGAAAAATTGATGGCACATCCCGGTTTATCTCAGATTGTCATTCGGATAGAAGAAGAATAGGAGGAAGAACATGGAAGAAAGAAATCTGACTTGTATCGGCTGTCCTATGGGATGCCAGTTAAAAGTTATTTTAAATAATGGAAAAGTAGAAAAAATTCAGGGCAATACCTGCAAAAAGGGCGCTGTATATGGAGAAAAAGAAGTGACCAATCCCACCAGAATCCTGACGTCTACAGTGCGGGTAACGGGGGGAACGGTTCCGGTTGTTTCGGTGAAAACTGCCAGCGATATTCCTAAAAAAATGTTGCTGGAGTGTATGAAGATATTAAAAAAAGTGGAAGTGGAAGCTCCGGTTATTTCCGGGGATATCCTGGTAAAAAATATTGGAGAAACCGGTGTGGATATTATTGCAACCCGGTCTGTAAACCAGGGATAGTTTAACAGTATCTCTTGCTTTTTTGGGGGGATTCCTGTAAAATATCTGTTAGAAAAGTGCTGATGTCTCGCGGTTTTCCCTGACCGGACGATATCTGCATGAGAGTGAAGTACAGGAGGGTTTTTATGGCATCAAAGGTAAAAAATATGACCAGCGGTTCACCGGGAAAACTGATTATACTTTTTGCAATTCCGCTGATGCTGGGAAATATTTTTCAGCAGTTTTACACCATGGTGGATACTATGGTGGTGGGGCAGTTTGTAGGGATTCAGGCTTTGGCGGCGCTGGGGGCGGCAGACTGGCTGGTATGGCTGGTGTTGGGACTGGTTTCCGGTATGACCCAGGGATTTTCTATTTTGGTATCTCAGTATTATGGAGCTTCGGAGTGGAAAAAACTGAAAAAGTCTGTAGCTCAAAGTTATGTGTTAACTGCAATAACTGCTTTGCTGACTTTGGGAATCAGCCAGGCAGTGGTTTATAAGGTAATGATTTTTCTGAATACTCCGGAAAATGTTATAGATATGTCTATGATGTATCTGCGGATCGTATTTTGCGGAATTCCGGTAATTGCGGCTTATAATATACTGGCAGCGATTTTACGGGCTATGGGTAACAGCAGATCTCCGCTGATGGCTATGATCGTGGCGGCCTTGACGAATGTGGTTCTGGACTTGCTTTTTGTAGCAGGATTTCACTGGGGTGTGGCAGGAGCGGCCATTGCTACAGTGATAGCTCAGGCAGTTTCTGCTGCGTATTGCCTGTTGGTATTGGGAAAAATCGAAGTTGTCCGTCTGAGCAGACAGGATTTTCATATGCAAAGTGGGATGACTGGAAAATTATTGAAGCTGGGCGCGCCCCTCGCTTTTCAAAATGTGATTATTTCCATTGGAGGTCTGACTGTACAGTATGTGGTAAATGGTTTTGGATTCTTGTTTGTGGCAGGCTTTACAGCTACCAACAAGATGTATGGCGTACTGGAACTGGCAGCTATTTCTTACGGATATGCAATTACTACATATGTGGGACAGAATCTGGGTGCGGGAGAAATTAAGCGGATTCGGAAAGGTGTGAGCAGTGGTACTGTTATGGCAGTCATCACATCTCTTGTCGTATCTGTGATCATGGTGGCGGCAGGACGTCCCATACTTTCTCTTTTTGTATCGGGTGAGCCGGATCAGGTTCGGCAGGTTCTTGATATTGCATACAAATATCTGTTTATTATGGCTCTGTTTTTGTGGACTCTGTATTTGTTATATGTGTACCGCTCTGCCATTCAGGGATTGGGCAATACGGTGATTCCTCTTGCAAGCGGTATTGCAGAATTTATTATGCGTATTGGCGTAGCGTTGCTTCTTCCCAGGCTGATTGGAGAAGACGGCATATTCTATGCGGAAATCTGCGCCTGGGCAGGAGCCGCATTGCTTCTGATGATCAGCTATTTTGTGATTATCCGGAAAGTTACAGAAATACCGGGTGAAAAGCAGTTCTGATAATAAAAAGAATTTGGGAGGAAAGAAAATGGAAAAAAGAAAGTTTGATAAGCTGGGGATTGAAACATCTCTGCTGGGATTTGGCTGTATGCGTTTCCCTACACAGGAAGATGGAAAAATTGACGAGGTGCAGGCAGAAAAAATGCTGGACGAGGCTATGGCAAAGGGAGTGACTTATTATGACACAGCTTTCCCTTACCATAATGGCGACAGTGAACCTTTTGTGGGACGTGTATTGAACAAATATGACAGATCTTCTTATGTACTTGCCACAAAGCTTCCGGTATGGATGGTGGAAACAAGAGAAGATGCGGAGAAAATATTTGAAGACCAGTTAAAGAGACTGGACAAAGAATACGTGGATTTTTATTTGCTTCATGCACTGGACAAAGAACGATTTGAAAAAGTGAAAAAACTTGGTCTGATCGAAATGTGTGAAAAATTCAGAGAGGAAGGAAAAATTCGTTATATAGGATTTTCTTTCCATGATGATTATGAAGTGTTTGAGGAAATCATCAACTATTATAATTGGGATTTTTGTCAGATCCAGTATAACTATATGGATACAGAAATCCAGGCTGGTGATAAAGGATATCGTCTGGCAGAGGAAAAAGGAATTCCTATGGTCATTATGGAACCGGTACGGGGAGGACTTCTGGCAGGATTTTCTGATGACATTGAAAATATGTTCCGCCAGGTAAGACCGGATCAGAGCGTTGCTTCCTGGGCATTGCGCTGGGTAGCTTCTCATCCGAATGTAAAGGTGGTTCTGAGTGGTATGAGCACTCCGCAGCAGGTAGAAGACAACCTGAAAACATTTGGTGATTTTGAACCTTTATCTGAAAAAGAAGAGGAGACGGTAAAACGGGTAGTAGATACATTGAATGGAAGAGTACAAAATGGATGTACAGGATGTCGTTACTGTATGCCATGTCCATCCGGCGTAGATATTCCGGGAAGCTTCCGTATCTGGAATGACTATCATATTTATCAGAAATATAGCTTTGTGCAGAATCGTTGGGAAAAAGACCTGGGAGAAGATGCAAAACCCAGCAATTGTGTAGAATGTGGAGCATGTGAAGAACAATGTCCTCAGAAAATCAGCATTCGGGAACACCTGAAAAGAGTACAGGCAGAACTGGATAATCCGGTTTGGAAATAGGAAGAGGATATATAGTTTGAAAAATATAAACGGAATGTAAAGAAAAGGGCAGGAAAACAATCCTGCTCTTTTTTGAACCGATACGCATTATAATCGTATATGCCCAAAGTGGTAGAAAAGGTGGAGGGAAAGGAAGCAAGTTGGGCAAGGGACAGGGAAGCTAATCGTATATGCCCAAAAAGGGAAGAAAAAAGCAGAAAAAATCAGTGTTTTGGGCATATAGGAGTTAGAGGGGAAAAATCCGTCCTGTGAAACGTGGGTTTTGTGGGCATATGGGAAGATGGCTACTTGTATATGCCCAAATTGGAGGAAAA
>DETV01000083.1 GCA_002361775.1 Eubacterium sp. UBA3279 | reverse complement strand
GTCAAAGGTTAAATGGCTGACAGCATCATTTTCCGGCATGTGGGATTTTTCACTGTTAGATTACGTATGGGATAGCAAAAATAATAAAGGCTCATATCGGGAGAATGTATTTATCTGGTCTGATGAAGAATTGAAAACTATAGAGGACTTCTTTAACAAATACATTAATCCGGAAGACGAATATAAACCGTGGAGCGCCATACATCGGTTTCAATGTGAAGTTAAGGAAAAACGTCTTGCAGCAAAGCACAAAAAGGAGACCGATAAGATTGATGCAGTTATGAATCCTATCAAAGACGCTCCGGAAGAATTTTTTGACTGGGTATGGGAAAAAGGCATGAGCTTTAGCCGGTACCTGATTTACAAAGAGGAAAAGAGGGGGAAAGCAGTTTGTGAATGTACCCATTGCAAAAAAGTTGGCGTGGTAGACAGGAAAGATATCCGGCTCAGAAATAACGAAAAAGGAATCTGCCCGTTCTGCGGAAGCCGGGTAACAATCAAGGCAAGAGGAAGAATGCCGGCGCAGATACTTGACGAACGTTGGTTCTTGTATGTGGATCCTACGGAAACTGGTTTTGTTCTCAGATATTTCAAGGCAAACCGACACATCAGAAGTGACAGCTACATAGATTTGACCATAAATAAGAGGCGAATTGAACAGAGCGTGCATGAATACAGCAGAGCGATTTACACATTCCCTAACGGGAAACCCAAGTATGTGTCCTATGAATGGGGAGTGTATAAACAACGAGGACTGCCCAGATGGTGTCCGGATGCCGGAAATATAAATTGCATGGAATGTATTTTATATCCGGGTAATCTTCCACAGGCATGGGAACATACGCCTATGAAATACTCTGCTTTGGAGGTGCTGTCCGCGAACGTTCCTACAGTATCATTGCGGTATGAGGATGCCATAGAGAAGTATTTAAAATTTCCAAAGCTGGAATGGTTATGCAAAATGGGATTAAACAATCTGGCAAGAAATGTAATAAACGATCGCTATTATAGCGGCATGGTAGGAAAGATTAACTACAAAGGAAAAACTATTTTCGAGATTTTAGGGCTTACCAAAGTTAATACCAGAGTGTTGCAGGCTGTAGATGGAGATCACTATATGTTGCGGTTACTACAGGTATCACAACAGATCGGACTTCAGTTTAAACCAGAGCAGTTGCAGGAGTATTACGAAACATTTGAATGCAATACGGAGCTGCTAAAGCAGGCGAACCGAAAAGTGTCATTGCACAAATTGGTAAAGTATATTTCGAAAGAAAGTGAGCGTTACCCACTGGGAGATAAGGGCGGCTGCTGGCAGTATTCCTACATGAGGTACAAGGAACGTGAAGATCCCCGTATTGAGCGGAAAAGAAACATGGCAAAAGACTGGTTGGAGTATCTTGGCTGGTGCAAAGAACTGAAATATGACCTTGATAATATGTTTATTTACATGCCGACGAATTTTAAAAAGGTGCATGACAGGACATACAAGGAGTATCAGGAGCAGCAGGATCGAATTGCGGCAGAGGAAAGGAAACGCAGGGAACGTGAAGCTGCCAAGCGGATGAAGCGGATCAAGCAGGCCATGGAAGATATTTTCAAGAAAAATGCCGGCGTGGATGCTTTTGCGATTACGGGGAAAGGATTAATGCTGATGGTTCCGAAATCTGCGGATGAAATAAAGGCAGAGGGAACAGCTTTACATCATTGCGTTGGTACCTATGTAGAGCGGGTTGCAAAGGGCGAGACGATGATCCTGTTCGTAAGGAAGATTGATGCGCCAGACGAACCATATTACACGATGGAGTGGAATGGAAGCAAGGTGGTCCAGTGCAGGGGATTTAAAAACTGTGATATGACGCCGGAGGTAAAAGCATTTACACAGGTGTTTGAGAAAAAGATTCTTGCTGCCATGGCGAAAAAGAAAGAAGGTGCTTGCGCATGATAAAACCAGGCAGATACAGGATAAAAAACCGGTTGTTTAAATTGAATGATGAAGACAGGAGTCAGTTGGTTGTCCTGTTAACGAAAGCAGGATACGCCACAAGAATTGGAAAAGAACGCCCAGGAGGAAAAGGGCAGACACAGTATTTTGTGGAGTTTTGGGAAGAGGAAGACGAAGAATAACAGGAGGAAAAGATAATATGGGATATCTGAAGGAAAGACATGGAATGATGATGCTGGGAAAACCACCGGAAGGAACATGCCCAATGTGTGCAGTCGCTCACGATCCGGCGCTTCCCCACAATCGGGATAGTTTGGCGTATCAATACAAATTTTATGATGAAAATGGACGTTGGCCAACGTGGAGTGACGCTATGGCTCATTGTTCAGAGGAAGTAAAAGCGTTCTGGATAGAGGAATTAAAAAAGAGAGGGGTTGATGTGGAATGAAGATTGGAGAGATTGTGGAGATTCTGATAAGGGTAAAAGATAATTATACATATGGCGATTACAGGAAACAGGCGATTGAAGAAGCTTGTAATCTTCTTGATAGGTTACCGAGGATGGAGGAGGCGACAACTTATGAACCGCTCAAAGATAGAATGGTGTGATCATACGTGGAATCCGATAACTGGTTGTCGGCATGGCTGTAAATACTGTTATGCAAATCACATGGTAAAGAGGTTTGCGGGAGATACCAGGTTAAACATTATGGCAAAAAAAGATTATCGGATGGAGGCATCGCATGATGGTAGCGAAGATGTTTATGTTTTGGACGAGCCGATGCTGAATGAAACGGGGAAACCGCTGGTATATCCGTTTGGGTTCGAACCAACATTCCACCGACATAGACTGAATACTCTGGATAAGCTGAAAATGGGAAATAATGTTTTTGTCGGAGCTATGGCAGACATATTTGGGGACTGGGTGCCGGATGAATGGATCCGGGAAGTGTTGGAGATTTGTCTCGAGAAACCACAGAATAATTACCTGTTTCTCACCAAAAATCCAAAACGATACATTCAGTATGGCGTTCCAACTGGATATGAAAACATGTGGTATGGAACGACGATAACAGGAAAAGACGATGTGGACAGGATATTGTCGATGGTAATGGATGCCAAGACTTTTGTAAGCATAGAGCCGCTTCATGAGATGTTCTGGCCGGGAGATTTGATTGCAATATCCTCTGTGGTTGACTGGATCATCATTGGGGCAGAAACCGGAAGGCGCAAAGGACGGATCGTACCGAACAGTGATTGGGTGAGAGATATTGTTGCGGAGGCTGATTGCAAAGGAATACCGGTATTTATGAAAGACAGTCTTATCCAGATTGTTGGGAAAGAGAATATGCGCAGGGATTTTCCAAAGCAGCTACAACATAAAGCTGTCAGCAAGAAGATGGAGAAAAAGTTATATGATCAGTGTTGCTCATGCAAAGGACGTATGAAAAAGAGCGATATGGTAACTTTGCTCGCCAGATCAAAGCGTGGGGAACAACCTAAGCAGTTTGGTTTTATGTGTAAGCAATGCTTCAAAGAGTTCTGCAATGAAAAGGGATTGAGCATTCCGGCATTGGCGAATTTTGCAGGGTATGTTGACAGTATCACATTTGGACCGGGAGAGGACGAAAAGGATGAGTAAAAATCCCTATTATCAGAATGGAGAGGGTTATACAGACAACACCGCCGGCGCTGCAATTACAAGGGCAGTGCGGGCGGAAAAGAGAGAAAGGAAAGATAT
>DETV01000065.1:3904-4891 GCA_002361775.1 Eubacterium sp. UBA3279 | reverse complement strand
AATAAATAAAATAAGTTAAACTTATTAAAATAATTAAATATATTAATTTTACTTATAATAAGAAGTGTGGTATTTTTTATATATGGTAATGTAACAAAATGATATGATCTACAGGGTTATAAGCTGGAACAAAAGAAAGGACAGAAACATATGAGTGATGTAAGACGGGTTTATGTAGAAAAGAAACCGGATTTTGCTGTACAGGCTAAAGAACTGAAGCATGAAATCAGCAGCTATCTGGGAATTAAAACTGTGACAGGGGTACATGTATTTATTCGATACGATGTGGAGAATATTTCAGATGAAGTATTTGAAAAAGCATGTGGCTGCGTATTTTCTGAGCCGCCAGTAGATATTTTATATAAGGAAACTATTCCGATGGCAGAAGGATCCAGGGTGTTTTCCGTTGAGTATCTCCCGGGTCAGTTTGACCAGAGAGCAGATTCTGCAGTGCAGTGCGTACAGTTTTTGAAAGAGGACGAGCAGCCGATCATCAAATCTGCAACCACATATGTGATTGAAGGAGAACTTACCGACGAGGAATTTGCAGCAATCAAAAATCATTGTATCAACCCGGTGGATTCAAGAGAAACAGATATGGTGAAACCGGAAACTCTTGTTACAAACTTTGAAGAGCCGGAAGATGTTAAAATCTTTGACGGATTTTCACAGATGGCTGAAAAAGAGCTGAAGGAACTCTATGATTCTTTGAATCTGGCTATGACATTTAAAGATTTTCAGCACATTCAGAATTATTTTAAAAATGAAGAAAAACGGGATCCTTCTATGACAGAGATCCGCGTATTGGATACGTATTGGTCAGACCATTGCCGTCATACCACATTCTCCACAGAATTAAAGAATGTTACATTCAAAGATGGAGATTATAAAGAACCTATCGTAAAAACATATGAACAGTATCTGTCTGACAGAGAGGTATTGTATAAAGGAAGAGATGACAAATTTATTTGTCTGATGGATCTGGCG
>DETV01000065.1:0-3626 GCA_002361775.1 Eubacterium sp. UBA3279 | reverse complement strand
TATTTGTCTGATGGATCTGGCGCTTCTGGCTATGAAAAAATTAAAATCTGAAGGTAAACTGCAGGATCAGGAGGAATCTGATGAGATTAATGCCTGCTCTATTGTAGTGCCGGTAGATGTGGATGGAAAAGAAGAAGAGTGGCTGATCAACTTTAAAAATGAAACTCACAATCATCCTACAGAGATTGAACCTTTCGGTGGCGCTGCTACCTGTCTGGGCGGAGCTATCCGTGACCCGCTGTCAGGCCGTACTTATGTATATCAGGCAATGCGTGTTACCGGCGCAGCAGATCCTACTGTTTCTGTGAAAGAAACACTGAAAGGAAAACTGCCGCAGAAGAAGCTGGTAAGAGGGGCAGCTCACGGCTACAGCTCTTACGGTAATCAGATCGGTCTTGCTACCGGTTATGTAAAAGAAATTTATCATCCGGATTACGTGGCAAAACGTATGGAGATCGGCGCTGTACTGGGGGCTGCTCCCAGACGTGCGGTGAAGAGAGAAACTTCTGATCCGGGAGATATTATCATCCTGTTGGGAGGACGTACCGGACGTGATGGGATCGGCGGTGCAACAGGTTCTTCCAAAGTACATACAGAGGCATCCATCGAGGTGTGTGGAGCTGAAGTTCAGAAGGGAAATGCTCCTACAGAACGTAAGATCCAGCGTATGTTCCGGAGAGAAGAGGTAAGCTGTCTGATCAAGAAATGTAATGACTTTGGTGCGGGTGGCGTGTCTGTTGCTATCGGAGAACTGGCAGCAGGTCTGCAGGTGAATCTGGACAAAGTTCCGAAAAAATATGCCGGTCTTGATGGAACAGAAATTGCTATTTCCGAATCTCAGGAACGTATGGCAGTTGTTGTGGATCCAAAAGATGTGGATGAATTTATGAAATATGCCAACGAGGAAAATCTGGAGGCAGTGGTAGTTGCTCAGGTTACAGAAGAACCTCGTCTTGTATTAAAATGGAGAGGAAAGGAAATTGTAAATATTTCCCGCGCTTTTCTGGATACCAATGGAGCTCATCAGGAGACAGAAGTTCTGGTTGATATTCCAAACAGAGAAGGAAATACTCTGGAACGTCCGGCACAGGCGCCTGCAGATACGAAAAAACAGTGGCTGGATGTACTGGCTGATCTGAATACCTGTTCCCAGAAGGGACTGGTGGAGATGTTTGACGGTTCTATCGGCGCAGGAAGTGTTTTCATGCCTCATGGTGGAAAATATCAGATGACAGAAACTCAGGCTATGGTAGCAAAAGTTCCTGTTATGAAAGGAAAAACAAATACTGTGACCATGATGAGTTACGGTTTTGATCCCTATGTTTCAAGCTGGAGCCCATATCACGGCGCTGTGTATGCAGTAGTGGAATCAGTGGCGCGTATTGTGGCAAACGGTGGAGATTATTCTAAGATCCGTTTCACATTCCAGGAATACTTCCGTCGTATGACAGAAGATCCCAGTCGCTGGAGTCAGCCATTTGCAGCTTTGTTGGGCGCATATTCCGCACAGTTGGGATTTGGTCTTCCTTCTATCGGAGGAAAAGACAGTATGTCCGGAACCTTTAATGAAATTGATGTTCCGCCTACACTGGTATCTTTTGCTGTGGACGTGGCTAAACAGCAGGAAATCATCACACCGGAACTGAAAAAAGCTGGAAGTAAGCTGGTATGGTTCCGTCTGCCGAAGGATAGCTACGATCTTCCGGAATACGAGAAAGTGATGGAACTGTATGGAAAACTTCACAAAGATATTGTAGACGGAAAAGTACTTTCTGCTTATGCTCTTGATCGTCACGGTATTGTGGCAGCAGTGAGCAAAATGGCATTTGGTAACCGGATGGGTGTAAAACTTGAGCATAATCTGGATGAAAGAGATCTGTTTGCACCTGGATTTGGTGATATTATCTGTGAAGTTCCGGAAGAGAAGGTAAGCCAGTTATCTGCTTCCTATACGGTGATCGGTGAAGTTACAGATAAAGATGGATTTGAGTACAAAGACGGTCTGTATATTTCCATGGAAGAAGCTTTGAATGCATGGACAGGAACTCTGGAAAAAGTATTCAAGACAAAAGGTACAGACAACATGGAAAAAGTGGAAAGTCCTCTGTATAAGGCGGACAGTATCCATGTATGTAAAAATAAAGTGGCTCGTCCTACTGTATTTATTCCGGTATTCCCTGGAACAAACTGTGAATACGACAGTGCAAAAGCATTCCAGCGGGCAGGAGCGGATGTGATTACAAGAGTATTTAAGAATCTGACAGCGGAAGATATCCGTGATTCTGTAAATATTTTTGAGGATGCGATTAACCAGGCGCAGATCATCATGTTCCCAGGCGGATTCTCTGCCGGAGATGAGCCGGATGGATCAGCGAAATTCTTTGCTACTGCATTCCAGAATGCGAAGATAAAAGAAGCGGTAATGAGACTGCTCAATGAAAGAGACGGTCTGGCGCTGGGTATCTGTAACGGATTCCAGGCTCTTATTAAACTGGGACTTGTTCCTTATGGTGAAATCGTAGGACAGAAAGAAGATTCCCCTACATTGACTTATAACACCATTGGCCGTCATGTGTCTAAAATGGTATATACAAAAGTCGTTACAAATAAATCCCCATGGCTGGCACAGGCAGAACTGGGTAAAGTATATGTTAATCCGGCGTCTCATGGTGAAGGTCGTTTCGTTGCAAGTAAAGAATGGATTGATAAACTCTTTGCTAATGGTCAGGTGGCTACTCAGTATTGTGATCTGGAAGGAAATGTATCCATGGATGAGGAATGGAATGTAAATGGTTCCTATGCGTCAATCGAAGGTATTACAAGTCCGGATGGCCGTGTATTAGGTAAAATGGCTCACAGTGAGCGTCGTGGTGATGCGGTAGCCATGAATATTTACGGAGAACAGGATATTAAGATCTTTGAATCCGGTGTTGCATATTTTAAATAGGGGCAGAATTGTGGGAGTGGGAAGCACGAAACAATTCGTCAGGGATCTTTTGATTCCAACATCTTCAAATAAAAAGTAATAAGTTTATAACAGGGGTGCCCCGGGAAAAATCTGTGATATACAGAAATTTTTCGGGGCTGCCTTATTTTTTAAGAAAGCAGGAAAAAACTTATGATAGAAAGATACTACAAAGAAATTAAAGTGGGGTTTGAAAAACATAAGGTACATATTTATGCGGAAAAATATCTGTATGATTTTCTGGAACAGAAAAGTAAAAAAGACGCACTGGTGCTGTCGGAATATATTTTAAAGGAATATAAAAAACTGTATGGAAGAGAATTGGAAATTGGCAGAGATTCTATGGCGGTGGAAATACTTATACACGTCTATGTGGATAAATTGCTGAAAAAGGTGGGAGAAAGAGAACAATCAAAAGATCAGGAGGGAATCCATGGAAAACTGGCGCAGATATGCTCTCAGCTTCAGGTGCATACCGGAATTATTGATTGCGGAGAAAGAGAAGTGGACAGCAATCGGATTGTTTTTGATGGACTGGTGCCGTTTAAAGGGGTTATTTTCAGATTGTTAGAGTAATAGGAAATAAAAAAAGGAAAGTTTATTATAAACTTTCCTTTTAGTAGCGAGAGGGGGATTCGAACCCTCGACACTACGGGTATGA
>DETV01000028.1 GCA_002361775.1 Eubacterium sp. UBA3279 | reverse complement strand
TGTGGCGTTTCGCAAACGCCTAAGTAAAACTAGAAACAGGGAGGAAATTGACGTGGCACCGTGGTTTGAAGAAGCAGTTTTTTATCATATGTATCCGATAGGAATGTCCGGGGCGCCCCGGGAAAACAGACAGACAGAGATCGCACATCGTTTTCCCCGGTTGGAGAAGTGGCTGCCTCATATTCAGGAGTTGGGTTGTACCGGAATCTATATAGGACCTCTTTTTGAATCCACTACCCATGGATATGATACGAGAGATTATCGCGTGGTGGACAGAAGACTGGGAGATGCAGAGGATTTTAAACATTTTGTAGAGAAAGCGCATGAACTGGGAATTCGTGTGGTGGTAGACGGGGTATTTAACCATACGGGAAGAGAGTTTTTTGCTTTTCAGGATATTCAGAAAAACCGGGAACAATCCCCTTATATAAATTGGTATAAAGGAATCTGGTTTGGCGGAAATACCTGGTATAATGATGGATTTTCCTATGAAGCGTGGAGAAATTGCTTTGAACTGGTGAATTTGAATCTGCAAAATCCGGAAGTAAAGAATTATCTTCTGGAAAGTATTCACTACTGGATACAGGAATTCGATATCGACGGGATTCGGCTGGACTGTGCAGACTGTCTTGATTTTGGATTTATGGAAGATATGCGCCGCTGTACAGGAGAGTGGAAAAAAGATTTCTGGCTGATGGGAGAAGTGATTCACGGAGATTATGCCAGATATATTCAGGATGGCAGCAGGCTTTTGCATAGTGTGACAAATTATGAACTTCACAAAGGTTTATATTCCGGTCATAACGATCACAATTACTTTGAAATTGCACATACCATTCGAAGAGAATTTGACAGCAACGGCGGTATTTATCGGGGAATGAAGCTGTATTCTTTTGTGGATAATCATGATGTGGATCGTTTGGCAAGTAAGCTTCGGGAAAAGAGACATTTACCTCTGGTGTACACGCTGTTGTATTTTTTGCCGGGTATTCCGTCCATTTACTATGGATCTGAATGGGGAATTGAAGGAAAAAAAGAAGGTGGCAATGACGATCCGCTAAGACCGGCGTTGGACCTGGAAGAGATGGAGAAAAATGGACCGGATCAGGAATTATGTACCTGGATAAAAACGCTGGGAAGGATTCGCCGCAGTCATCCGGAAAGTATTTTCGGAGTTTATAGAGAATTGCTGCTTACCAATCGTCAGTATGGATTTGCAAGAATACAGGAGGATCAGGCTTTGGTAGTAGTGGTAAATAATGATGAAAATCAAGGGGCAGATTTGTGGATACCTGTTCCGGTTCCGGGAAAAATCTATGAAAATGTGATAAATGGAGAAATATGCCGGGAAGAAAACGGGAAATTGGTTGTTCATTTACCTGAAAATGGAGTAATGCTTCTGACAGTGAAAAATAATGAATAAAGAATAAGTGAAATAAGGAGAAAAGGTATGGGAAAAATGGAATTTGGGGAATTGGATCAATATCTGTTTGGTCAGGCAACACACTATGATATCTACAAAAAACTGGGAGCTCATCCCACCACACAGGACAGAAAAAAAGGAGTTTATTTTGCTGTGTGGGCGCCTAATGCTGTCAATGTAAGCGTAGTGGGGGATTTTAACCAGTGGGAGATTGAAGCCAATCCGATGAAAAAAACAGGTCCTATCGGTGTCTGGGAAGTATTTGTTCCCAAAGTAAAGGTGGGAGATTTATATAAGTTTTATATTAAGGCCCAGGACGGAA
The DNA here is from genome assembly GCA_002361775.1 of Eubacterium sp. UBA3279. GTDB lineage: Bacteria > Bacillota > Clostridia > Lachnospirales > Lachnospiraceae > Oliverpabstia. The sequence goes on along the minus strand of DETV01000028.1, from coordinate 1,929 downwards.
GAGATTTATACAAGGCAGATCCCTATGCTACCTGGTCTGAGATGCGTCCGGGAAATGCATCCCGGGTAGCGGACATTACAGGATTTAAGTGGAGTGATGATAAATGGATAGAAAAACGGAAAGAAACAGATCCGAAGCAGGAAGCTGTCTCTATCTATGAAGTACATCCAGGTTCCTGGAGAAAACATCCTGCCACAGAGCAGGATCCGGATGGATTTTACAGTTACCGGGAATTTGCCCATGTGCTGGCTGATTATGTAAAACGGATGGGTTACACACACGTGGAATTGATGGGTATTGCAGAACATCCTTTTGATGGCTCCTGGGGATATCAGGTAACCGGATATTATGCGCCCACATCCCGGTTTGGAAATCCGGAAGATTTTAAATACCTGGTGGATTATTTACATAAGAATAAAATAGGGGTTATTCTGGACTGGGTACCGGCACATTTCCCGAAAGATGCCCATGGGCTGGCAGAGTTTGACGGAACCTGTATTTATGAACATGCAGACCCCAGACAGGGAGAACATCCGGATTGGGGAACAAAGATTTTCAATTATGGAAAAAATGAAGTGAAAAATTTCCTGATTGCCAATGCTCTTTACTGGGTGGAAGAATTTCATGTGGACGGACTTCGTGTGGATGCGGTTGCATCTATGCTGTATCTGGACTATGGAAAAGAAGATGGACAGTGGGTGGCAAACAAATACGGCGGAAATCAGAATCTGGAAGCGATTGAATTTTTCAAACATCTGAATACTTTGATCAGAGGAAGAAATAAAGGTGTTATGATGATCGCAGAAGAATCGACTGCATGGCCTAAAGTAACAGGAGATGTGGAGAAGGAAGACGGATTGGGATTTTCGTTTAAGTGGAATATGGGCTGGATGCATGATTTTCTGGAATATATGAAACTGGATCCTTATTTCCGTAAATATAACCATAACAAGATGACATTTTCCATGACTTATGCTTTCAGCGAAAATTATATTCTGGTATTGTCTCATGATGAAGTGGTTCATCTGAAATGTTCTATGATCAATAAGATGCCGGGATTTTATGACGATAAATTTGAGAATTTAAAGGCAGGATATTCATTTATGTTCGGACATCCCGGCAAAAAACTGTTGTTTATGGGTCAGGAATTCGGACAGTTCCAGGAGTGGAGTGAGGCAAGAGAACTGGATTGGTATCTTCTGAGAGAAGAACGTCATCAGCAGCTTCAGGAGTACGTAAAAGATCTTCTTCATGCGTATAAAAAATATCCTGCATTATATGCGAATGATAATGGATATGAAGGTTTTGAATGGATTAATGCAGATGATGCGGACAGAAGCATATATAGTTTTATCCGTTGGTCACCGACTAAGAGAAATAATCTGTTATTTGTATGTAATTTCACTCCGATGGAGAGAAAAGATTATTGGGTTGGTGTGGATAAGAAAAAACAATATAAGTTGATTTTAAACAGCGCCGATCCGAAATACGGAGGACAATATCCGGTAAGTAATCCGGTATTTAAGGCAGTAAAAGGCGAATGTGACGGAAAACCCTATCATCTGGAGTATTCGCTGCCGCCTTATGGAGTTGCAGTATTTGCGTTCTAGTTGTATTAGATATTGCATATAATAAATAACCGTGTTATATTGTAAATGTAAAGAGAACAACCGCCCACAAGGGGTTGACCTATTTATAGAATGAACATAGAAAATGCCACCCGAAACCGGTCAAAGTTTTTGAGGGTGGTTTTTCTATGCCCAAAAACATTAGCGACAGAACGTAAAAACGAATGTCAGTCAGTAATGTCTCATCTTTCTTGTTATCAGAAAAATAGCAGTCTTCAGAGAAGCAGAGTTGGAGTATTAGTTGTCAAAAGAAAACTCCTGATTTATAATAAAAATAATTAGGTAATTGCGAAACAGGTTC
>DETV01000087.1:1140-3268 GCA_002361775.1 Eubacterium sp. UBA3279 | reverse complement strand
TATGATATGGTATTATGTTATTATCTCAAGTTTTGAAGCAAAATCGTCGCATCCCTTATAAATACTGGGCTGCGACGATTTCTCTGTATAGCGCAACAGAATCTTTTTTTAGAAATTTTAGAAAAAATTTAATAACGGAGCAAACGCTGAATCTGCTGGCGTGTCCGGTACTTACTATCCAGTTCCATACCGAACGCTTTCTGGCAGGCAGACAGCACTTCGTCAAAATAAGTAAACTGATAGTTATTGGCATCCAAAGGCACACAGACATATTTTTTTAATGACTCGATGATTTTTCCCACAGGATATCTGTTTTCCAGTTTTGCCTGTAGCAGCCTTATCAGAACCAGTGCCACGAAGCAGGTTGTAAAGTGCGCATCTATGTGGTCGTTTGTACGGACAAAAATAGGCCGGGAAGCAAACTCTGATTTGGAAATCTTAAAGGTTTCTTCAATGCGGGCCAGTCCACGGTAAATATCCCTCATTTCCATATCCGGCATATTCAGTTCACTGGTAACGATGGAGTAGTAGCCGTCATATTTTTCTTCTTCGGCTATCTTTTCGAGGTTGAGTGCGAGGGCTTTGCCCAGGACGATTTCACCGGTATCTTTGCTGAAGGAAATGTTTTGTACATAAGCAGCGGAACCGGCTGATGTCACTTTATCATATTTCTTTGGATTCCGGATTAAATCTTTTGCCCGCTGTACCATCATTTCCCTGTCAGCCTTCTGTTTTTTTGCATATTTTTCTGAATAATATACCATTTGTTTCTGGTCAATGGATACGCTCTTTTTGGATTTTCTTTTCTGTCCCGGTTTTGTTACATTTACCTGTAGTTTTTTGGGATGTATTCTGGATTTATGCTTAAATCTGATTTCATTTCCATCATCGTCTGTTATCTTATCCGTATGGTATCCCCCGCTTAAGACCCATGCTTTAAATTCTGCATCCGCTCCCCTGACAGACTGGCCGTAAACATATCCATCTCTGGTATTTATGTCGCTTTTGTTATCCCCGTTCAGGTAATAGATGTTGTCTGAAGTGTTTAATCCCCTGTCCGCAACAAATATGATGCGGTTGTCTGAAAATTCGTTTTTGATACGGTTTACGATTGGTCGCATATGTACTTTTTCAGACTCGTTTCCGGGAAACAAATTAAATGCAAGTGGGATTCCTTTTCGATCCATCAACAGCCCCATTTCGACAATGGGGTCGGGACGGTGGTTCTTTTCGGGACCGCGTTTTCTGTATTTAGCCGGGGCAGGACTGCCGTTTTTATCAACCGGATTGCCGTTATCGTCCAGAGTATCCATGTCAGAACGGCCTATATCGAAATAATAGTTCGTGCAGTCAAAATAGGAAACAGATAAGTCCCTTGCAGATATTTTTTCGGAATGGTCATAAATCCATTTCTGCAGAGCTTCGCTGTTCTCACAGATGATATCCAATGAATGGTAAACATCATCAAGGGAAAAATCGCCAAAGTTTTCAAAATAAAAATTCCTGCTGTCAAAAGTACCCTTCTTGGAAGCGGGTGCCAGAATACGTGAAAAGACAAGCATCCTGAAAATCTGGTCCACGCTGTATTCGGTGGAAAGATTCCTTGTTTTCCAGTTCCAGAATTTATCCAGTTCTAACTGCCGGTACAGCTCCTTAAGGATGCCGTAGCCAACATTCCTGACATCATCGGTATCTTCAGACATTTTTTCTGTCATATCAATGGTCAAAGTACAGGCCTTGTTTTTCTTTTTTTCTTCTGTCATTTCCTTTGCCATCTGGGTGAAGAATGCGACAGGGTCATCGTAGTCTTTTTTTAGTGCGCTGATATAGCCGATGCTTTTTACAGTCCGTTCCCGTGCTCCTTTTCCTGGCACATGATATTTTTCTCTAATGGAAAGATAAATCTCACCGTTTGGTTTTTTTAGTTTGTTCAGATACATGGCAGACTCCTCCTTAAAGTAATGCTGTTAATTCCTATAGGGATATTATAACATATAAAGCTATATCGTGCCATATATAAAATACAAAAAGTTGACAAAAAATTTCCAGCAACTACAAGACTTTGCTGGATTATTTCTAAATATTAACTTCAAAACTCAGGTGGTTTTGCAAAATGTGTGCATTCAGC
>DETV01000087.1:480-906 GCA_002361775.1 Eubacterium sp. UBA3279 | reverse complement strand
ATATTAACTTCAAAACTCAGGAGAAGGCAGTACAGGATTTGTATTTTGAGAAGGCAGTAGAGGATGTTGTAGGGCAGATGAAAGAACAGGGGATAGGTGCAGAGAATTTTTCTGTGGTAAGTGTAAAACAATTGGCAGGATGTTTTAAGGAATATGTGGAAAGTATGGAGGATGCAACTACTTTGTTATCGGGGCTGATTGATAAATTGGGAATAAATATAGGTTTTGATAAAAAATATCGGCTTTTAAATGAGATTTATTCTTTGGCTTGCATGGAGAAAGTAAAGAAAAATGAGATGCCATATTTTGAAAAAGGACGATGAGACAGATGTTTTATTATCTGGTAAATGTGATTCGACTGTTATGTTACGATAAAGGGTTAAGATGTGTAGTAACTTAAAATATTGGTTGTTATCAAAAGTTTTG
>DETV01000087.1:0-172 GCA_002361775.1 Eubacterium sp. UBA3279 | reverse complement strand
CAAAAGTTTTGTAGTGTATAATTTACAATAGGTTTATTGACAGCAATTGGAGGAAGATTTTGATGGTAAACATAAGAAAATTGGAAGCAGACCTTTGGGAGTCGGCGGATTTGTTGCGTGCAGGTTCAAAATTGACATCGAATCAGTATTGTATGCCAGTACTTGGATTGAT
>DETV01000099.1:1347-16485 GCA_002361775.1 Eubacterium sp. UBA3279 | reverse complement strand
TTTGCCATATTCTTTATCACCTTTCTTTGATCTCAAATAAAAAAGAGGACTGAACCAGACAGCCGGAACTAATGTCCGTGCGAGCTAATTCAGTCCTAAAAATAAATATATTCAGTTATCACCGCTTTCGTGGTATGCAAATCCATATCCAGTGTTCTGGACTTACATTAATTCATATTCTGGAATGACAGCGCTGCCTTATTTTTCCCTTTTCAGGATGTTAAAAATAAGGACTAAATTAGTGCAACCCCTTGTATTTACTGGAGTTTTCTAACTTGTCCCTATTATAACTCGACCATGTGCAGATATATGAGGCATCAGTTCTGGCTCCCTGTTCTCATTTTCCGCCAATATTGTTTCTCTCTTATTATAGGCATTAACGATATTCTTCAGAAAACTATTCACACCTGCTGGCATAATCGGACGCCCATGTTTTGTGTTAAAAATAAAGCCACTGCGTCTACCAATCTCTACATTACTCTGCAATCCCAACATCAAATTTAATTCCTTCTGCTTACGAAACGCATCATATACGGTCTGAGTCATAGGAATTGTTCTGATTCCAGCATCCGTTTTTGTCTCCGAATCATGGAAACAATAACCTTCTTCTCCCTCATAATAAACAAGCTGTCCATTCACATGAATTTCCCGGTTTTTCATATCCACATCCTACCAGGTCAATCCGATTGTTTCACTTATTCTCAGGCAGGCTCCAAACATAATCTGCATCATTGGCAAATGCGGCTTATACACCTTACTGTTCTCCACAAATTTCAGAAGCTTCTCTTGTTGTTCCAGCGTTAATGCCTCTTTCTCCTTTGCAGCAGCACCATAATCGCCAAGAGTTCCTGTTACCGGATTTTTACGGATAATCCCATCCTCCACAGCCATATTAAATGCCGGGTTTAATAAAGCATACATACTTTTAATCGTACTGTGTGCCAAACCCTCATCCGAAAGTCCTGAAAAAAATGTCCGTACATGAGATGTCTTAAAATCAACAACACGGATATTCTTTGTCGCCATATATCGCTCAAATAATCCATTTACCGTCAATTTCTTTACAGATGTGTCCGTAATAAGCTGATCATCAATATCTTTATTGATTTTCTTTTCCTGCTCACGCAGACTTGCCAAATCCATGTCATAGATTGTAACACGTTTTCCGGTAATCTCATCTTTGTAACGATACATATAATGTCCGTCTGGACACTGACTTTCTCCTGTTTTTAAATTTCTGCCTTTATTGTCTTTTCTTGCCATACTAATCATTCCTTTCACATTCGTTGTTTGTTATTCGGAATGATTTTTGTCCTGTTCGTATCAGTCATAATCTGTCTGATATCTGTTCACAGATTAACATAATATTTTAGGATTTCCAAGGGTAAATTCTTGAAAAAACACTAATTTTTCTTTGCACTCTCATTCCGAAGGAAATTCGTTGTTTTCTCCTGTTCTCATCCATTACACTGCCATTGCATCAAGATATTTTTTTATCTTATCTACGTTATAGAGAACACGTCTGCCAACAATGATCTTTGCTTCTGCACAGTCTGCAATTTTTCTTGCTGTGACAGCACCGCAGGATAACATTGCCATTAAGCCTTCAATGTCCACAGTCAGACGATTTTCCGTGTTATACTCTGTTGTCTTTCTCATGATGCACATACCTCCTTTCCTCCGTATTCTTTTGCATCACCTCCCAGACAGCGGTTTCATGCCCGTTGTCAGTACATTCTACTTTTTGATTGCATTTTTCGATGATTTTCCATTCTGTTCGGCGTGTTGGCTTCCGTTCGTATAGGCGGCGTCAACGTTACAGTTGACCTCTATCAGAATTTTTCTGAATGCTGGCAGCGCCTTCTCGAGCATACCAGCCGTTGCCGGAGTATCTTCGATTTCCACATACTACTCTCTGGTACAGCGGTGGAACTCTGTGTTGTCCTTTCATCCCCTAAGGGTACCTATACAGCTCATTTAATTTTCAATGTGCGTAAAAGATCTTGACTTCCTATTCAAAACCTTCTTCTACTAATCACACGTGGCAGAGGCGATAAGGTCATATTTTTCATAAAAAAATTTGATTTTTTTATCTCCACCTTGTTTATTCGCTTTTATGCGAATATCGATTATGCTGTCATTATATTTCGCTTTAATGTTAATGTCAAGCATTTTATTCGCTTATTTGCGAATCTTTCTGTTTACATTCTGAGATTTTGATAGTAAAATGGAATTATCAAATAGAAAGCAGGAAATCTGATATGACGATTGGTGATAAAATAAAAAAAATCCGGACATTCCGGAATATGACACAGGCTGAACTCGGTGCTGCTCTTGGCTGGGGCGATAAAGGGGCAAACCGCCTTGCCCAATACGAAACCAATTACCGGGTTCCTCGCAAAGATCTGGTGACTGAAATGGCTAAGATTCTGGATATAAACCCACTGGCACTCCATGAACCAACTACAATGAATGCTTCTGAGCTGATGGAAATCCTGTTCTGGATTGATGAATTTAATCCTGGCATGATCAATCTCTTTCAGTTAGAGACTTATCTAGGTGAAAAATCTAATTCCAGTAAAGATACCGCTATCCGCTACCATGATTCCGATAGCTGGCCTGCACATCCGCCTGTTGGCATGTGGTTTAATTATGGGGTTCTTAATGATTTTCTGAAAGAATGGACTCTTAGAAAAGAAGAACTGAAATCCGACAAGATTACCAGAGATGAATATTTTGAATGGAAAATCAACTGGCCACAGACCTGTGATGATTGCGGAAAACGTGAACCGTCAAAGCAATGGCGATGCTCAAACGAATAGAATTTAGCGAAACTTAAATTTATTATATTTTTTCTCTTTAACTAATGGAAAAGGCACTGAAAATCCAATATTTCTACGTTTTTCAGTGCCTTTTTTGCATACTTTTCTATTAAAATTCTCTCACGTGCTTATATAAATGAAACTTACCGAAACTTAAATCATGTCTCTTTCAGATTATTTAATTCAGATATTCACCAACCGGAGATGAATTGTACTGTTTCTTAATCTCAATCACAATAGAACCATCCTCATTATTTTTTCTGATAAAATTTTGTACTTTGTTCCACTCTTTTCCAACTGTGCTTTATACTTCTCACATTCCTGTACAATCGCCTTTTTTGCATTGTCCATTCAGAAAAATTAATTGCCCAAATAGAAATATATAAACAGCCCTATAGGTTCTCTCTTGCCAGACATATTTCTTTCAGCGCCTCCCCAATATCTCCATCTACCCCGATCGACTTTCCGGCAATTTCTGAAGGAATATAGACTTCTCCTTTATTGAAGGTGGTATAAACTGCTTCAGGTTCAGAAGCAGCAAGGCTCATGAAAGGCTCTTTGATCATACGGTTTCGCCATCCCACGCCCAATTCCAGGATCGCTAGTCTTTTACCATGATATTTCTTAATAAAGTTCTGATAGTCTTGCATTTTCTTTTGGAACTGTTCGGTCTGAAAGAATGCATTGCTGTTTGCCATATTGACCGTAACTGGCCCTCCACAGCAGGAACAGCAGGGAACCAGTTCTGAGGGGATCTGTCCGTTTTTTTCAGCTTCCGCCATTTTGAGAATTTCATTCTGGTTTTCGTAAGGATCTGTTCCGCATCCATTCTGGCACCGGGACTGGGTGAGACGGCCTTCCATCTCAAAGACCTTATCCCTGTCAAATCCTGCAGGCACGAAATGGTCCTCGCCATTGGAGGTCACAATAAAATAATCTTTGGAACCAACCAGACGATACAGATCCTCCATTACAGGACCGGGCTGTTTCAGATAACATTTCCGGCTGATCAGTCTGCTGAAAAATGCCCATTTAGATTCTTCTGTAGGATACTGAAAGAATAATCCCTGCAGTATGTTTCTGATCCCGTATCTGCTGCGGAAATCTCCGAAATCTTTCTGAAACCAGTGATCATCTGCAAAAATATTGTATCCTTCTGAAATAGAAAATCCGTTACTGGCGCCGATGAGAAGAGCGTCTGCTTCCTGGATAGCTTTATAAATATTTCTGAAGTTTTCTTCCATAATGTTATTTCTCCTTTTCCAACTGTATCCGAAGTTCCTTTAATATATCTGCCAGATCGCCTTGCAGGTAAAGACTTCTCCCTTTTAAATGTTCCGGAGCAGAAGAGGCTTCCTGGTTCAGACAGACGTAAAACACCTGGCTGTTACGGGCCATCATGTCCCAGAAAGGCAGTCTGATCACCCCCGGTGTCATCTCTCTAATCTTTTCCGGCAAGTACAGCCTTAAGAGCCAGATATAGCTGACCTGTAGGCAGATGCCACATACTGTAAATATATTTTGTATAGTAGGTCCATTGCTGTTCCAGGGAAGAGTAGCAGTAATAGACTCCGGCAAAAGGAGAAGTAAAATGGTAGCAGTCTTTGAATTCTCCCAGATGTGTTTCTAATGCAGGAGCCCAGTGGTAATGGTTAAATCCCGCAGCACTGGATAGTCCGGAACCTACGCCTACTACCACTGCATCAGCATCTGTGATCAGCCGGACAAGGGATTCTATGTCCTTGTGACTATGCTTCTCCATGCTCCTTGTTTTCCTCTTTCTTTACCATCACTGCCTCCTGCAGCACCAGGGCAATGTCTTCTTTGATGGCCAGCCCTTTCTGTTCTATTTCTATGGGAAGAAGGGCGTCCTTTGGATTAATGGTAATGTAAAACGCCTTAGGCAGGGAGTATGTGAGATTCCAGAAAGGTTCCTGGATAAACATAGGGGTCATTCGTCCTACGCCCAACTCCAGAAAAAGGATCTTCTTCTCTTTATTCTTTTCCAGAAATTCGTTGATCTTCCGGTATTCGTCTCTATACTTGGCACCTTCCAGGAATGTATATCCCCGTACCCAGGGCTCCATCTGGGCTCCGCATTTGGGACAGCGGGGGATCATTTTGGCGGGGATACACAGATTCTCGTCAATAGCTGCATTCATGGCATAGACCATATCCTTGTTATAATAAATCTGGTCATGACATCGGCGGCTGCACTGATAATAGCGGGAATCACCCTGGATGGCGCTTAATTTTTCTTCGGACACCACACGGGTAAACTGGAAGTCCTGATTGGTGGTCATAATATGATAGTTTTTACCCTCAAGGAGTTCCATGAGATCGTAGTAAGGCTGTCCTGTAGGACACTCATATTCCATATAGCCCATACGTACAAGAAATGCCCAGTGAGCTTCCAGGGAAGGATAATGATAGTAAAATCCGTTAAAGGCTCCGGTAAATCCATATTTTTTATGGAAATCCCCCAGATATTTCTGAAATATCGCATCATTCTGATAGAAAAAATTATAGCCACAGGAAGCGGACATGCCGGCTGCTGCGCCTACCAGAATGGCTTCAGCAGAATTAAGTTTATCTAATAAGGTCCGGGCATTTTTTTGATATGCATTTTCAAAAACAATATTTTTCATTGGCTGCATGGTTGACTTTCCTCTCTTTTATTGTTATTATTAAAATTACATCAAAATTGTACCATGTTAAAATATAAATTACAAGAAGACAAAGAGCATCTGACCAGTGCCCAGATTGCAAAAAGTGTAAAAACAAATCCTGCCTATATCCGGCAGCTGATGGCCGCGCTGAAAAATGCAAGCCTTATCTCCAATACCCAAGGCCAGGCAAACGCCTGTCTTACCAAACCTGCAGACGAAATTACTATGCTGGATATATACCGGGCAGTGGAGGGAGAAAAGCCTTTGCTTCATCTTGATATTGATACCAACCCAGAGTGTGGAGTATACTGATAATAATAAAGAGACTGTAACATTCATGGAAAACTATGAGTTGTTTCAGTCTCTTGAGGCACCTCTTTTACATCTCAACTTATTCAATCATTTTTTGCGCCGCCCTGTATTTTCCGATCCCCGTACTTCTTCATGATAGAAATAGTCCACGATTACAGGATGGCCTGGCTCTGCGCGGCCATAAGGCAGTTCGTTGTCTACAAAAGGACAGTCGTATTTTTGGGACATCTGTGCTGCCTGGTTTTCCAATGCCCGAAAATAACTTCGATCTCCCTTGCGATAGATTTCATCATACAGGGTAACAAGGTGGGGATAACATTTCTGAATATAATCCAGGATCTCCTGTTTGAAACCACCGCGGAGATTTAGATTTTCTAACCATACCAGGTCACACTGATCTTTCACACGTTCAAAAATCTTTTCAAAATCTGTGATGCCCGGAAATACTGGGGAAATGAAACAAACCGTGCGTATTCCGGCTTCGTATACCTGCTTCATTGCCTCAAGTCTGCGGCTGATGCTGACAGCTTGATCCATGTCTGCCTGAAATTTTTCATCTAATGTGTTGATCGACCATGAGACAGTGACTTTTCCCATTTCTTTTAGCAAGTCAATATCCCGGAGTACAAGATCCGATTTCGTACAGATAAGGATTTCTGCACCGCTATTTTTTAACTGTTCTAAAATCCTGCGGGTATTTCTTATCTCCTTTTCCTGGGGCAGATACCCATCTGTCACGGAACCAATCACTACCCGTTGGCCTTTATATTTTCTCGGGTTTTTAATTGCCGGCCAGTGCTTTATATCCAGAAATGTTCCCCACGGTTCGGTATGCCCGGTGAACCGTTTCATAAAAGAGGCATAGCAGTATTTGCAGCCGTGGGTACATCCTACATAAGGATTGACAGAATATCCTCCTACCGGAAGGCTGGATTTAGTCATGATATTTTTTGTTTCTACATCCCGGATCAGAAGATCCTTTTCCATTATTTTTTCCATGCGTTCTGTTCCTCCAAAACCCGGATAAATGCCGAGGGTAGATCCTGGATCATTTAATTATCTCCCATAACGGGAAGTAGATTCTCTTTCATAAACACCGGTTTTGAATCATCTACAATCAGAATTTTTTGTCTTTTATTCATATTTTTTTTACCTTTATCCTTGTTGATTTTATGATATTCCAAATCATATCAGATTGCATCATTTTAATACCAGTTTCTAGCATCTTGCTATTTTCTTCTATTCAGCCTTCCCCTCTGGGAAAATAATTTTAAACACAAAGAAAAAAATCACCATGGAAACTCCACCTGTGATAATTGTCACAAGCATGTTATAGACTGCCGGTGCCACATATGCAGATGCAACTGGCATCCACAGATTATTAAATCCATTACAGATCAGTGAAATTACCACCCATGCTATAAAATACCAGATTGCCTGATATACAGGATTTCCATGGCTTTTAAAAGTAATATTTCTCTGAAGCGGAAAATTGATACACTGTGCAAGAAATGACCCCAATTCATAACTGATAAAATAGCCAAGTCCACCACCGATCAGTATATTCCCCGTTGCATCACGCAATACATTATACCCCAGCAAACTCCATGTAAATTTTACTCCAAACAGATTCATGGAAACCTTTGGCCACATAAATTCTGTACCAGCCAGACCAATTCCCAAAATCCCTGGTAAAAATGTAAATACAAGATACTGGAATACTGTCACGCCCATACTGAATATAACAAAATAGAATATCTGATAAAGCCATTTTGCAATAGCAGAATGTTTCTCTTCAAAACATTTCCATATATTTTTTATACGATTCATCTGCACTTCCCTCCGGCTTCTTTTAATAATTTTTCATATTTCTTATTATTTCTTCTGTTTCTGAAATATCCGCCAACTACTTTTTTTACTCCAAGCATAAAGTGACCATTCACAGCATCGACAATTCCATATACCATTTCCATACTGACTGCCCCGCCGGTCATCTTGGCAATCCCCCGGAACGGCATATTGTAAATAAAAAGAATATTCAGATCTGGCTTTCCCTGTGCCTCACTCTTCTTTTTCATTTTTGTGAGACATCTATATATCAGTCTTGCAAGTCGGCTTTTTGCATAATACATCTGACAAATTGCATCATTGATTTCCAGATTTCCACTCCATCTTCTGTTCGGTATCTCATGGTCAAGAAGTTCACGAAATTCCTCATCTGATATTTTCTGCACGATTCCTGTATAATAGTAAGGCATTTTTGCAGGATTATAAGGATACCCTTTACTGTTTCCTGTTCTCTCAGTCATACCTGTTAAACGAATATCTGCAACACTGGCTCCTACCATAATCTGATAAGTTCCTGTTTCTATTTCCCACTGTCCCGTTTTTATATTCCAATAACGGAATGTCTTATCATCAAAGGGAATTCTGATCTGTCTGCGTTCTCCCGCCTTCAGATAAACTTTTGCAAAGCCTTTCAGTTCTTTTTCCGGTCGGAACACGATTGCATTAGGAAGTCCTACATACATCTGAACAACCTCTGCTCCATCTCTGTCACCTGTATTGGTAACCGAAACTTTGATTCCATCCTCTTCTATGATAAGATCAGAATATGTAAATTCCGTATAAGAAAGCCCAAATCCAAATGGATATTGCACCCGGACTTTTGAAGTATCATAATAGCGATATCCTACATAAACACTCTCGCGGTATTCCGATGTTTTCTCATTACTTGGATAATATCGGAATGCCGGTGTCTGTTCATAAGATATGGGATATGTTTCCGCCAATCTTCCTGATGGATTCACTTTTCCGGTCAGAATATCCAATGTTGCAGAAGCGCCTGCCTGTCCATTCAGATAGCCATGCAAAATCGCTTTGCAGCAGGTGTGCCATGGCATTTCTATCGCAGATCCTGCACTCAGTATTCCAATAATATTTTCATTTACTTTACTGATATCCTGCAGAAGATCGATCTGATCCTGCGGAATACGCATATGTGTTCTGTCCAGTCCTTCTGATTCGCTGATCTCATCAAGACCAAAGCAGAAAATTACAATATCTGCGTTCATTGCCAAATTTAATGCAAACTTTCTATCATTCTCATCTACATCTCCATTTCTCTGATAGCCTCTTGTCATCCCCAGAATATTCAGATCATATTCTTGCAAAATCGATGACATATCTTCTACTTTTGTTGGATTGACCATAGAAGAGCCTGCTCCCTGATATCTGGGTGAAAAAGCAAAATCTCCAATAACAGCGATGGATTTTTTTGTATCCAGCGGAAGAATCTGTTTTTCATTTTTCAGAAGAATCATGCTTTCTGCTGCTGCTTTCCTTGCCAGTTGATGATGTGCGTTTCTGTCAAAGTTTTTATCTGAAAGTCTCTTCCCTGATGTCAGTTCCATCACTGCATCCACCAGTTCTCCAACTCTTTCATCCAACTCCGCTTCCCTAAGCTTTCCATTTCGGACAGCAGCAATCACTTCTCTTGCAGAATCGTACCCACAGGACGGCATCTCCAGATTTGAGCCGGCAGCAACACCTTTCACATGGTCATTGCTTCCGCCCCAGTCTGTTACTACAATTCCATCAAATCCCCAGTCTTTGCGCAGGATGTCTGTCAAAAGATGTTTGTCCTCATTAGCATAAATCCCATTAATCTGGTTGTAACTGCTCATGATTGCTTTTGCGTGTCCTTCTTTAACAGCTATCTCAAAACCGGTCAGATAAATTTCTCTTAATGTCCGTTCGTCAACAACTGCGTCCATTGCCATTCTCCGGAGTTCCTGACTGTTAACCGCCAGATGCTTCGGGCAGGCATAAACGCCTTTACTCTGTATTCCACGAATATATGATGCTGCCATCTTTCCGGAAAGATATGGATCTTCTGAAAAATATTCAAAATTTCTTCCACATAATGGGCTTCTTTTAATATTTAATCCAGGACCAAGCAGGATATTTACATCCATACTTGCAGCTTCCTCTCCAAGAGCCTGTCCAATCTCTTCCCCCAGATCCTGATTCCAGCTGTTCGCAATCGTTGCTGCTGTAGGAAAACAAGTTGCTTTCAAGGATGCATTCAGTCCCAGATGGTCTCCTGCTCCTGCCTGCTTTCTGATCCCATGCGGTCCATCTGAAAGAAAGATGGACGGGATGGAAAGCCTGTCAATTTCTCTGGTCTGCCAGACAGTTTTCCCACTGAGAATCGCTGCCTTTTCTTCTATTGTCATTTTTTCAACCAATTTTTGCTGTTTCATAACTGTTTTCCATCCCACTTTCATCCTTATTCAGCATTCTTTCTTTTCTTATATCCTCTGATTACCAGTACTTCCATTCCTGCCATGAAAAGTACTATTACAATATCGATACCAATTCCTGCTTTTTTCCAGTTTTCCATACCTGTTTCTTCGTGTTCTCCATCATAAGCCCAACTGCTTACAACTGTATACATAACATTTTTGCAGGCATTTCTCATCTGCAGTACAGATGTCGGATGCTCCGGATTGGCTACATTATTCTCTTCTCCGTTGAATGTGGACAACATTACATCTACTCCATTCGCCAAAGCTGCATCTGCATTCATAAATCCATGACCATTGTTTCGGAAGAAGTCTGTAAGTGCCATTCCCCTGAATCCCCATTCCTCTCTGAGAACTGTATTCATAAGGTTACTGCATTCTCCAGTCCATTTATCTCCAAGGAAGCTCCAGGAAACCATAACTGCATTTGCTCCGCCCTGTTTTACAGAAATTTCAAATGGTTTCAGATAGATTTCCCGGATCGCCTGCTCATTTGACCAGACACTTACCATCTTTGCATTTCCTTCATACAGGGCAAAATGTTTGATATAAGAATAAACTCCATATTTCCTTGCACCTTCTACTGCTTTTGCTCCCATATTTCCTGCAAGAACTCCGTCTTCTGAGAAGTATTCATAGTTTCTTGCTCCAAATGCGGTTCTATGAGTATTCATACCTGGTGCATACCAGCCCTCTGCACCCATTTCCTGACTGATCTTGCCCATGCATTCACCCCATGCCTGTGCAAGTTCCTTATTCCATGTAGAAGCAACCACAACTTCAATTGGAAATCCAATAGAACCAACTCCTGTAAAGTTGTTATTAATTGCTGCCGGTCCATCGAAATCAAGTGTAGCCACTTTTCCCACAGAATCCATGGCTGCTGTCTGATAACCAGCCATTGCAATCATATTTGCCATTTCATCAACAGTAAGCTGATCCAGAAGTTCTTCCCAACGAGGATCGTCATAATCAGCATCACGCATATCAGCTAATGTAAGTCCATTATCTGCTCCCGTTGTCGGCATTACATCCTCATCATTGAGATATGTAGTCTTATCAAAATTGCTGTTCAGATGATATTCAGAAACATATGGCTCACCCAGCTCTGCAGATGCCGGTGCTGCTGTAGCCTCTTCATAATTTGCAAAATGATCAGCACGTGACAGATATGTCACATCGCCTTTTGCATCTTCAAATACATTTGTTGCTGCAGTATCATCTGATGCTCTTTTATTTTCTCCCTTATATACTACATCTTTATCTGCAGTATAAGTTTTCTGATCCAGCACAGTGTGTGAATCACTGTTAATAGAGATTACATAGTCACCTTTTTCAAGAACATACGCTTTTGCATTATTCTCATCATAGGAGGCCATATCTTCTATACTAAATGTAACTGTAACAGTCTGAGATTCTCCCGGCTGAAGCAGATTTGTTTTTTCAAACTCAATTAGATTTGCAGAAGATTTCTCAATTCCCCCATTTGTATATGGCGGTTTATAATACACTTCTACTACATCTTTTCCGGCAACATCTCCTGTGTTGGTTACTTCTACATCTACAGAAATCTGTCCGTCTTTTTCCTCCAGTTCACCCATTTTCTGTTCAAATTCCGTGTAACTCAGACCATATCCAAATGGATACTGTACAGTCTTATCGTAATCAATTGCACCTTCCTGTGCAGCTGTTTCATAGTACTTGTATCCTACATAAATACCTTCCACATAATTGGTAAATGCCGGAGCATACACCTGCGCAGTTCCTGCGTTCATTCCTTCAACAGCCATATCTGCCAGATTTGTATACTCTATTTTTTCTGCATTATTCCACCACGGAGCAGTCGTCATATCATAAATAAATGTATCCGGTGTTTTTCCGGAAGGATTGACTTCACCTGAAAATACTTTACCAAGTGCATTAAATCCCACATTTCCCGTTCCGGGGCACCATACAACAGATTTAATCTGAGGATATTCATCTGCGAAACCAAGTTCAAACTGATTTGCCCCATTATAAATCACAATCACATTATCAAAGTTTGAGCAAACCATATCCACCATATCTCTCTCCGTTTGTGAAAGCTGTAAATAATGCTCTCCCTCAGGAAAATCATCATATTCATCTGAATTATTATCATATGCCGCTTTACTTACATCCATCGGAATATCATTATGACCTTCACCTGCTTTTCTGGAAAGAACCACAACAGCCACATCAGAATACTCTTTCGCATTTTTAATAAGCTCATCACTGTAAGTATCTACAGGTGGCTCCGGTAATGTCCAGCTCTGTTTCTGGATAGACATTTCCGGACTGTCCGTTCCATAATTGTTATAAAAATTAATCAGTTCCTGATTAATAGAAAATCCGGCATTTTCAAACCCCTGATTCAAACTGACAATATCATACAGATCATTAATTCCACCGGAACCTGCTCCTCCGTAAGCCGGATTAATAGATTCCCAGCCAAAAATATTCAGTTTTTTTGTTTCATTTAAAGGAAGCAGGCTTTCATTTTTCAGAAGAACAATTCCGTCTTCCATTATCTCTTCTGCTACCCCTGCAGCTTCTTCATTTGTTTCATCACTTAAAGTTCCATTTCCCGTTGCCAGTCCGATCAACGTAGCCATTGGTCCAAAACAGATCATATTCACGCAGACAGCAACTGCAAGAACCATCGCAATCGCAGCTTCTCCTCTTATCAGAAATCTTTTGTCCCTGGACATTCTGCGGCATTCGATCATAATTACGATTCCAATTATAAGTGCTGCAACAATACCGATAATATACGGTTTGCATAATTGTAATACCGCCAGAACATCTTCCATTTCAACACTGATCATTCTCTTTTTTCCTCCTTTGACTCTCTCGTCTTTTTCAGGTATCATTTCCTGTTGGCATTACTATAACATGGTTATTATTTCGTGCCGTTTTTGGCACAAGATGCAGCAAATATGGCACAAAATACAAAAATACCCAGAGCATTACAATACTCTGGGTAAAAGAATCTTTAATTCAAACCAGTTCTGCTGTACTCCAAATATTACAGAACCATCATATTTTTCTACAGCTGTACGAATACTTTTCAATCCAAAACCATGGTTTTTACTATCCTTTTTTGTTGTTGTAATCAGATCCTCTTCATTTTTGGAAATTTCTGCTTCACAATAATTCTCTATCTTGATGAACACAAATCCTTTTTGAGCGGATACTGTCAGATGGATCAGTCTTTTTTCCGGATCCGGAATCAAAATCGCATGTTCAATCGCATTATCCAAAGCATTTCCAAATATAGAACATATGTCCGTTACATGCATATAATCCAATAATTTGCCATCTGCCACACAGGTAATCTGTATATGATTTTTTCGACAATGGAAAATTTTAGCTGCCAGAATCGTATCCAGTACCTGATTCCCTGTTCTGCTTATATTTTCAAAAGCAGCGATTTCTTTTTCCATGGAATCAATCCATTTTTTTCGTTTCTCTTCATCTGATTCCGCACGAAGTCCTGTTATCTGATGCTTCAGATCATGGTATTTCATTTGTATGAGATCCAGGCTGTCCTGATAATTTCGATATTGCTCATACTGGCTTTTCAGCATCACATTCATTACTGAAAGTTCTTTCTCAGTAACATACTCACTAATCCTGCTCTGATAAGCATGCAGAATTGCAATTCCTCCAAAATCGATCAATGTTCTGATAGAAAAAATATCTGCACGTTCTTTGCTGGCAAATGGTGCATTTTCATTTAAAAAGCTCAGATTACTAAAAGCAAAGATTGCAGCCGCCATGATTGCCGCCGCTGTTACTTCCTTTCCTGTCATCTGTTCAAGATAATTCTGCTTCAGAAGATTTTTTTCTAAATAAATGTCAATAGTAAAGCAGCCTCCAAAAACAACCATCGTGATCAGAATTTCAACCCAGATATTCTGATTCCCCCATGTCTGTACAACAGATACCATCTGCCACTGCAGCGAAGCTGCAAACTCAGCAAGAACAAATGCACGGGCGCAGCAATAAGCCGCTCCCAGCGGCTTCATATTTCCTCCGATCATAAGAAATCCATACATCATACCTACAGCGATCATCATACAGGGGATCCACAAAATTTCAGTTACGCTGCCCGTCAAAATCAGAAAGATACTCTGCATTGCCAGCATGAAAAGACTGCCTGTAAGAAAATGTACAGATTTCATGTTTTCCTTTTTTAAGATATAAAGATAAACCAGACATGCTCCCCACTCTGCTATTGCTGTATAAATTCTTGGAATATCCTGATATAACATAGTATCCTCCATTTCACATGAAATCATTCCATATTGATGTTTTGCAGAAGCAGATTCATAAATTCTTTTTTTCTGGTTCTGCTGACAGGTATATGCACATTATGGATCACACAATCAGAACCAACAAATCCCTCTACATGATTCATATTTACCAGATATCCCTTTGCACATCGAAAAAAATTATGTACCGTAAGTTTTTCTTCGAGTTCTTTCATCGTAATTCTTGAACAGTAATCTCCTCTCGAAGTATAATAAATTACATTATGTCTCTGCCCCTCAATAAAATAGATATCTGCTATATCTATCTTTACAACTCCTTCCCCAATGGGAATCGTAAGAAATTCTTTAACCTCAGAGCGCATACGTCCAACTGCTTTATCCAATTTCTGCGAAAAAGAAAAGTACTCAACTGGTTTTACTACATAATCCATTGCATCAACTTCATATCCACGTACTGCATATTGAATCATATTTGTAATAAACATGATAATTACTTTCTGATCCATCTGACGGATTTTTTCTGCTGCTGTCATACCGTCCATGAACCGCATCTGAATATCCATCAGAATAATATCAAAACCGCCACTGTAATTCTCAGTGATATCTTCTCCATCACCAAATACTGTAACCTTTATTGATCTTCCCCTTTCCGTTTGATATTTCCGGATATACTCTGTTAATTGTTTTACGTAAATTTCTTCATCTTCCACAATTGCAATCTGTATCATCCTAT
>DETV01000099.1:0-979 GCA_002361775.1 Eubacterium sp. UBA3279 | reverse complement strand
CCAGGTTTTTATTGTTATTTTATAAATAACTTTTATTCCAGTATATCACTGCTTTTTTCTTGCGTCAAGCGGATGTAATATTACAAATTATAGCTATATGATCTGGTTTTCTTTTATCATATATCCACAGTAAATCTCCTCATTCTTTAAATAGAAAGTAGAAATTCTGTTAAGTTTTCAATAGCATCTGGTTTTTCTGATAATTCTTTCCCCATCAGTCCCTCTCTCATAATACTAGTATCCGCACTAAGAGATACAGCGACTCGACTTGAATTCCATACAGCTTCATACATCATTTCCTGATTCTCTTTTGTTACTTTATTGAGAACGTAATAAAATGGTTTTCTAATACTTTCCGATAATTCCCCGATTTTTTTGGAAAGCTGTAGGGATTCATAGGATGGATCTATAATTATCAATATCAAATCTACACCGTTATCAATTCCACGTCCAAAGTGTTCAATACCAGCCTCCATATCCATTAGCGCAAATTGGTCTTCTGTAAGCCTGAGATTTTGGATAAATTGAGTCATAACAGTTCCCATAGCACAAGAACACCCTTCATTTGCTTGATGAATTTTTCCACTGCTCATCAGTTTTACACCGTCCTTCAGACTATAATAATCTTCCGGTATATCATCTATAGTCCAGGTTTCCTCAAAAAACTGATGAGTAAATTTTGATAACATCATATCATTTAAAACATTTTGCTTACCACCGAAATAGTCTGTAAAATCTCTGGGAAGCTTCATACCTAGCTGTCGATGTAGACCATAATTAGATTCATCGGATTCAATTACCAAAATTTCTTTTCCTCGTCTGGCTAAAGCCTTAGCCAAAAGACTGGTTACTGTACTTTTTCCACATCCACCTTTTCCACAAACTGCTATTTTCATCTCTATATTTACTCCTTTTTTTAATAATAAGCATTACATATGGCCATGCTTCAAACTGTTTTCGAAAAATAATTAATATAATG
>DETV01000048.1 GCA_002361775.1 Eubacterium sp. UBA3279 | reverse complement strand
TGGCGTTTCGCAAACGCCTAAATAAAAATAATTACTTGGAGGAGAAGGAAATATGTATCAAGTATTATTTGCAGAGGATGAATTATTAGTAAGATTGGGATTACAGAATTCCATACCCTGGGAAAAATATAATATGCGGTTAGCGGCACAGGCAGACAATGGAATTGATGCATTTCGTGAATTTCAAAGAATACGACCCGACGTAGTGATTACGGATATTCGTATGGAGGGGATGGACGGGGTTGAACTTATTCAGAAAATCCGGGAAATTGATGAGAGCTGCGCTATTATTGTGATTTCTTGTCTGGACGATTTTGAAACGTTACGGAAAATGATTCCGTATAATATTATTGGTTATATTTTAAAAGCCAGTATGAGTATGGAAGAGATTTTTGCTATGCTTCAGGAAGCAGAGGAATTTCTGGAAAAGAAAGGCAGAAAAGGAATAGAAGTTTCCGGAGAAGTGGGTGATAGTTTAGAAAAAAACTGGCAAAATATTTTTTGGGAGAGGGCATATTACCTGTATGGGATGGAGACAAAACAATCAGGAGAATTCTGGGATTTTATTTGAGTGATGAAAATAAGTGTAAAATTAATGATTTGGCAATGAAGTTTGTATATGAGTTGGTTAACAGATCTATGCCGGAAGGAATTTTAATAGAGACAGGTGAAAAAGAATTTTCCGTTTTGCTGCCGGGATATGTCAGTGATTTAGATGATAAAATAAGTCGAATTAATCACTCTGTTGAAGGTTTTTTGGGAGTGGATTTTTTTGTGGATGGGTGTGAAAGAAAATTAAATGAGAGTTTGGGAGAACTATACCATCGCATGGAAGAAATACGAGAAGATCAGGACGTTAAAGAAAAACATTGGGATAAAATGATTCAAAAAGCTGTCCAGTATATGAGAGGGCATTATCAGGAATCTCTTAGTCTCCATGAAATATCAGGAATTCTGGGGTTGAGTTCCAGTTATTTTTCACATCTTTTTAAAAAGGAAACAGGAGTGAATTATGTAGAGTTTCTGAATGAAATTCGTCTGGAAGCTGTGTTGAAAGATTTGAAAAATACTACTGACAAAATATCGGTAGTGGCAGAAAAAAATGGATTTCGTAATTTAGAATACTTCAGTAGATTTTTTAAAAAATCAATGGGAATTTCTCCGGCAAAATGGAGGCAGGAAAATACATGAGAGAAAAAAGAAAGGTAAATTGGAAAATACGGTTACTTCTTTCTATTCTTGGTGGCACTTTATTGGTGATTATCCTATTGTTTGGTATTACTTATGGATATTTCGTAAATAAATTGACAGTAAATAATGAAAAGATTGTTCAGATGACGTTTAAGGAAGCGGAAAGAGATCTGAAAGAAATGATGGAAACAGGAGCTAATCAGTTAAATATATTTTATAATGATTCTCTTGCCTGGAAGTTTTCGACGGATCAATATGTAAACGCAGTGGAAAAATCTATTGTAATCCGAAAAATTGTAGAAAAATTTGACGAGATGATTGTTTTTAACACAGATGCATATGGTTTTGCGATTTTTAATGGCGATGGAAGAACTGTGGTATCTACTGCAGAAAGAAAGAGCCAAACAGGAATCACGGTATTATCAGATAGCATGAAAAAATTCATGAAGGAAAGTAAAGAGAATTATCCATATGTCAGTTGGAAAGCAGGTAATGAAATACAGATTTTTCAAAGGAGTCCATTATATCATCTGATCAACAGACCAGTTCTTCTGGGAATCAAATCTTTGGAAGAAGATGATGATTACATGAAAGACAGTTATTTGCTTATTGCGTTAGATGAGGAGAGCGTGCAGAAAAGCTATGGTCAGGCAGGATATAATGGAAGTGAATCTGTTCTTGTGAATGAAGATAATGAAATTATATCAGCAACAGACGAAGGCATGTTGGGGCAAATATATGAACAGGAAGATGAATACCAGAATATTACTTACGATATTTCATACAAAGGGTGGAAATTAGTAAATATGATTCCAAAGGCTACATATTTACGGGAAACAAAATCATTGAGAAATTTTGGGATTGTTTTAGCAATATTGGCCTTATTAGGAGGAAGCTTGGTAGCTGTTCACTGGAGTAAAAAGTATACAAATCCGATACAAATTCTTATGGAACAGATGGAAAGCGTAGGAAGAGAACAATTGGATATTGTGAAGCCTGAGAAAGCAGGATTGCCAGAATTGGATCATTTGAATGAGGAGTTTTATTATACTGTTCAGAAATTAAAAGACTATATCCGGAAGCTGCAGGAAGTAGAACAGGAAAAGGCAAGAGAAGAACTTTTGGCGCTTCAATATCAAATAAATCCTCATTTTTTGTATAATTCTTTGAATTCGATTCGTTGGATGGCTTTGATGACTAATAATATGAAAGTGGCAGATTCTTTGGTTACTTTAAGCAAGGTGATTATGCCAATATTGAGAAATCCAGATTTTACATGGGAGTTAAAAAATGAGCTGGAATTTTTGAAGAATTATATGGATATGATGGAAATTCGGTATGGGAATTCCATGGATTATCAATTGGAATGTGAAGAAAATTTAGAAGAAGAAATTATACCACGATTTATTCTTCAACCGGTAATAGAAAATTGTTTTGTACATGGAGGAAGCAATACAGAAATAAGGAAAATTTTTCTGAGAATTAAAAAAAGAGATAAATTTTATATTGAGGTGCAGAATACAGGTGTGCATCTCAGTGAGGAAAAATTAGATGAAATTACACAGGGAATGCATATGCAGGAAAAAACAGGAAATCATATTGGTCTTTCAAATGTATATAAGAGGATTAAATTTTTATATGAAGAAACAGGAGATGTTTCCATAACATCGGACGAGACGGGGGTTTTTGTGCATATTACCTTTTAAATGTAATGAAGGCGATATTTTTTCGTTTAAATAACGAATAAATATCGCCTTTGACTTATTTAATGGTTAATACAACGGAAAATCAAAAGAAAAATCAAAAAAACAACAAGATAATATATAAAAAATAAAAAAAGACAAAAGGAAGAAAAAATAAATCATTCCACTTCTATAATGAAACAGGTAAAATGAATTTATCAAAGAGAGAGCGTGGATTACCCGGGAAATCCACAAAATTAAAGAGGAGGATTTGTATGAAAGCGAAAAAATTACTTGCGTTGCTTTGCTGTGCGGCAGTAACGGCAGGAGCTTTTGTTGGATGTGGTGATTCATCAGCAAATAAAAAGGATTCAGGAAATACGGAAGCGAAAGAACCAACAGATGATTTATCAGAGCACTTGGAAATTACTATGGGAGGTATCAACCTGAGTCCCTCTGATTCTGTAGAAGGATATCCTACAGAGATAGTAAAGGATTTGGAAGAAAAATTTAATGTAACACTGACAATCAAAAATTACGATAATGAAAGTCTGAATCTGGATTTGTCCGGAGGAACGACAACAGATATTGTGCAGATTAATGATGATCATATCGAAGGAGTATTGAAAGGCAAACATGCAGTTGATCTGGAAAATTATAAAGATTCATTAGCCAAGAATATTTTCCGTGACGATATGAGTTTTAGAAATAATGTAATGAAAACATTTAAAAGTAACGGAGAAAATACACAGTATTTCGTAACACCACGCGTTACTTTTGGCGATACAGAAGCTAACTATGGAACTGTTTTAAATAATGGTTACGTAGTACGTTGGGATTTATATAAAGAAATCGGATGTCCGGAAATCAATAATGATGATGATTATATTGCTGCATTAAAGGCAATGAAAGAGATTTATCCGGAAACAGGAGAAGGATTGCCGGTATATGCCATGAGTGCATATAATGATTCTCAGTTACATAGTTATTTTTACAATGGCTGTTTAACACAGGGATTTATTAACCTGGAAGGTGGAATTTACGTACAAAGTGTAGAAAACAATGAATTGTATCACGACCTTTACGATGTGGAAAATCCAGATGTTTTAACACCATTCTGGTCTGGCGTTTCTTTCTATAATAAATTATATAGAGAAGGATTGTTAGATCCGGACTGCTTTATTACAAAAGGTGAAGATCTTCAGGAAAAATACACCAAAGGTCAGTATCTGGGCGGCAATGTAAACTGGTATTATGGAACTTATAATGAAAATCAGAGAGCAGAAGATAGTGAAACTTTAAAGGAATATGTGACACTTCCTGCTAAACTGGGTTGGGCAAATGAAAAGAATCTTGCAGGTTGGTTTGGAAAATATTTCTTTGTTTCATCTCATTCTCCACATGTAGAACGTGCGGTAATGATTCTTGACTATTTACAGAGTGAAGAGTTTTCACGTAAAGTTGATTCTGGTGTAGATGGACGTTGGGAAAAAGGAGAAGATGGAAAACCTGCTCTTACAGAAGATACGATTGCATTGAAAACAGATGGAAATCGTTTGGACGAATGGAAAAAGGCAGGAATCGGTGGAACATTATCTGATGTTTGTGGTGAAGATTATTATAATATCGCACAAGATGGAGGAAGAATCTGTTTGTGGTATGAGGATGATGTCCTTGCCGAAAGTATGACATTTGCAGAAAAAGATATGTGCGAAACACTTGATTTGACAGTTCCCAGTGATTTGTTAAAGAAAAAAGTAGAAGAAGGAATCAGCATGGATCTTGGTAACTGTCTGAATGCAATTCAGATGGGACTGGAAACAACACCAAAGAATATTGTTCGTATTGATAGTAATTGTGAAGAGATTGCTTTGAATGCCATTCCTAATTTGGTACAGGCTGAAACAGATGAAGAATTTGCAGCAGCAAAAACTTCATTACTGGAAGAATTGAAGGGCGCAGGAGTAGAAGAATCCATCGAATGGTGGTCCAATGCCTGGTCTGCTTCTAAAGAAAAAATCGAAAAATTGAAATAAAACAAAGTGGATGCTGCTGCAAATGGAGACAAAAGCTCCTGCAGCAGCATATTTTTTGAAAGGAGAGATGATGAATGGCAAAAGCAGTTGCAGTGAAACATAAACCAAAAAAAAGGTATAGCCTGTTGTTTATGGTACTTCCTTTTATGCTGATTGTATTGTTGTTTAATTATGTGCCGATTTTTGGATGGATATATTCTGTCTATGATTATGTTCCGGGGGTACCTCTTTTTGAATGTGATTTCAAGGGAATGGAATACTTCAAATTGATATTCAGTGATGCTAACGTATGGCGTACTCTGAAAAACACAGTGATTTTTGCGGTTATCAGTATTTGTTTGACACCATTGCCAATGTTATTTGCAATACTTCTGAATGAAGTAAAAAATGGTCCCGTAAGAAAGTTTGTGCAGACATTTACAACATTGCCTAACTTTATCAGTTGGGTAATTATTTTTTCATTGGCATTCGCATTGTTTTCCACAGATGGTCTGTTAACTACCCTGATGGTAAAAGTCGGAATTATGGATGAGCCGATATCATTGTTGAGTTCTAAAGAATCGGTATATTGGTTTCAGACATTTTTAGCCCAGTGGAAGGTATTGGGATGGAACTCCATCATTTATCTGGCGGCAATAGCGGGAATTGATCAGGAGCAATATGAAGCAGCGCGAGTGGACGGAGCGGGATATTTCCAGTGTGCTTTGCACGTAACATTACCGTCTATGATGGAGACTTATGTGGTTTTATTTATCTTAAATATAGGAAATTTCCTGAATACAGGATATGAACAGTATATGTTGTTTAAAAACTCTGTAACTGCTCCGAATATCGAGGTACTCGATCTTTATGTGTACCGAATTGGTTTGGAAAATATGGATTATTCTTATGGCGTGGCTATTAGTATTGTGAAATCAGTTGTAAGTATTGCGCTGGTGGTAATTGCAAATCTTGTAGCAAAAAAAATTCGTGGAAACACAGTAATTTAGTGAGGAGGGATTAGAAATTATGAAAAGAACAGGTATAAAAACATCCCCGTCCAGAAAAATATTTCAAGTGTGTAACTATATTTTATTATTGGCGATTACACTGATTTGTATTTATCCATTTTGGTATATTGTAATCTATACATTTAGTGATGCCAGTATAGTAGATGTAAATCCTCCTGTTTTTCTTCCAAGAGGATTTTCGCTGGCAAATTATAAAGATATTTTTACACTGGATGGATTTTTCCATTCTATGTGGATTTCTGCATTAAGAACAGTAGTAGGTACAGCATTATCTGTACTTGTGTGTTCTTTTTTGGGATATATGTTTACGAAGGATGAAATGCCGGGAAAGAAATTTTTGTATCGTTTTCTGATTTTGACTATGTATATTAATGGCGGACTGATCTCTACCTATATTGTAATTAAGTCATATGGTTTATTGAATAATTTCTGGGTATATATAATCCCTATGCTGATTTCCGCTTATAATATTGTTTTGATTAAAACATACGTAGAACAGCTTCCGGCGTCTCTGGAAGAATCTGCCCGATTGGACGGAGCAGGATATGTAACAGTTTTTACAAAAATCATTCTTCCGTTGTCAAAACCGATTATAGCTACGGTAGCAGTATTTGTGGCAGTAGGACATTGGAACTCCTGGTTTGACAACCATATTTATACAAGAGGAAGCGAGGATCTGACCACATTACAGTATTTGTTGTATAATTATCTGAATGAAGCGCAGAGACTGGCGGATCAGATTAAAAATACGTCAAATATGAATGGAGTAAGTCAGATGATGGCATCTATCTCTCCCAAAGGAGTACGTATGACAATCACAGTGTTGGCTTCATTACCTATTTTTATGGTATATCCTTTTATGCAGAAGTATTTTGTAAAAGGTATTATGGTGGGCGCTGTGAAGGGCTGATAATGTAAGGAGGGAACTTATGTATATTTTACCACAACCAAAAGAGATAAAAAAAACAGGCGGAGATTTTTTGTTGGATTATACTGCATATATTGTAGTGGATCCTGTATGCAGCAATAAAATCACTCGTCAGGCATTTCTTATGAGAGATGAGATTGAAAAGAATACGGGATATTGTCTCCATATTACAAAAGGCGTGGCAAGACCGGGGGATATTTCTGTAGAATATCTGGAAATGGAAGACGAGGAATGTTATCGGTTGTCTGTTATGCCGGAAGGTGTGAAAATTCAGGGAACTGAGAAAAGTATTTTTTATGGTATGCAGACGTTGATTCAGATTATGGAGCAGTCGGGAGCCAAACTGCCCGGAGTGGAAGTTAAAGATTATCCTTCTATGGCCAACAGAGGATTTTATCATGATATGACAAGAGGAAGAATTCCTACTTTGACATGGATGAAAAAACTGGCAGATAAGATGGCTCGTTACAAAATGAATGAATTGCAATTGTATATGGAGCATACATATCTTTTCAGAGATTTCAGTGAGGTGTGGAGAGATGATGATCCTATGGGACCGGAAGAAATTCTTGAATTGGATGCATATTGTTATGAGAGAGGAATAGAATTGGTTCCATCTATTTCTACCTGCAGTCATTTGTATAAATTGCTTCGGACAAAGCAGTGGAAACATTTGTGTGAGTTGGAAGCGCCAGATCGGGAGCCTTTTAATGCATGGGCAAAAATGGCTCACCATACCATTGATATTTCCAATGAAGAAAGCATGGAACTGGTGAAGAAGATGTTGAGGGAGTTCAGACCTTTGTTCCGCACAAGGAAGTTTAATATCTGTGGTGATGAAACGTTTGATCTGGGAAAGGGAAAAAGCGCCCGTTATTGTGAAGAAAAGGGTCTGGGAAATGCCTATGTGGAATATGTCAGCGAACTTTGCCGATATGTGAAGAGTCTGGATTGTCAGCCTATGATGTGGGGTGATGTAGTCAGCGAATATCCGGATATGTTGGAACGTTTTCCGGAGGATACGATTTTTCTGAACTGGGGATATGATGGAGGAGTATCAGAAGAATCTACAAAGATTTTTGGGGAAAGAAAAGAAATCTTTTATAATTGTCCCGGTGTGAGTGGGTGGTCCAGATTATGCAATGATTATAAGAATGCATATGAGAATATTCGAAGAATGGCAGAGTATGGAAAAAATAATCATGCGGATGGTCTTTTGAATACAGACTGGGGTGATTTTTATCATACGGTTCATCCGGAATTTTCCTTTATTGGCATGATCTACGGCGCCCAGTTTGCCTGGGGAGATTCTATGGAAAAAGATGAATTGAACAAAGCTGTTTCTGTTTTGGAATTTGGAAAAGGGATGGAAGGGCTTACCGGTCTTTTATGGGAGATTAATGAAAATAGTCTGTATAACTGGATGTATTTCCCTATTTTCAAAGAAAATCGTTTTGATGAAAAATTATTTCAGGAAACACTGGATAAGGTATTTGCAGTTGAAGTGGAATGTGGTAAATTAGAACAATCAAATCAGTCACTGAAAGAGATTAAGGATAAATTTTCCAGTATGCTGCGGGAGGTAAATGGGGAACAGAGAAAACTGATAGCAGCTTATATTCTGGCGGCTGATGGGTGCAGATATTGGAATGAACTGGGAAATTTCATCTGCAAAAAAGAGGTTCGGAAACAGGATGTGGACAAGGTGAGAGCTGGAGCCTTGGCTGGAGAATTGGAACAGTGGTTCTATTATTATAAGAGACTGTGGAGAACGGTGAGCAGGGAATCAGAATTATATCGGATTCAGGAACTTGTTAGCTGGTATTGTGATTACCTGAGAGATTAAAAGTGATATAAGAAGTATTGGAGGAGAAGAGATGATTGATTTTTTGAAGGAGGCGGCTCACGTAAAGCCGTCTGAGAGACAGCAGAAGTGGTTTGATCTGGAAATGTATGCATTCATTCATTTTGGACCAAATACCTTTACAGACAGAGAATGGGGTATGGGAAATGAAGAGGAAAGTATCTTTAATCCTGAAAAATTAGACTGTGATCAGTGGGTAGAAGCTATTAAAGCGGCAGGTCTTAAAGGAATGGTTCTTACAGCAAAGCATCATGACGGTTTTTGTCTGTGGCCGTCTAAGTATACAGAGCATTCAGTGAAAAACAGTCCGTGTAAGAAAGATATTGTAAAAGAAGCTGCCGAAGCCTGTAAACGGGGTGGTATTAAGTTTGGATTTTATCTTTCTCCATGGGACAGAAATTCAAAATATTACGGAACACCGGAGTATAATGATTATTTCTGCAATCAGCTTACAGAGCTTTTGACAGAGTATGGAGATATTTTCTATGTGTGGTTTGATAATGCCTGTGGGGAAGGTCCCAATGGTAAGAAACAGGTGTATGATTTCCCCCGTTATTTTGAATTGATTCGTAAATATCAGCCTCAGGCGGTGATTTTTAATGATTATGGACCGGATATTCGCTGGTGTGGAAATGAAGCTGGTGTTGCCCGTCATTCGGAATGGGCGGTAGTGCCTTCTGAATTGTGCCATTACAGTCAGGTTCAGACCGGGGCAGGACCTATGGCAGAAGAAGGAAGTCTGTCCTATCTGTATAATACGGAGCAGGAGCTGGGAACTATGCCAAATATCCTGTATTCTAAGGGTCTGGTGTTTACGCCGTCAGAAATTAATATGTCTATCCGGCCAGGCTGGTTCTGGCATAAGGAGGAGGATCCCCATTCTCTGGAAAGATTGTTCCATACTTATCTGACCAGCGTGGGAGCAAATGCTTGTTTTCATCTGAATTTGCCTCCGGATAAAGATGGTTTAATTGATGAAAGAGATGTGAAACGTCTGAAAGAACTGGGGGATCTGATCAAAAAGGAATTTGGTCAGGAAGTAGCTGCCTGTGTGAAGAAAGAGGAAAATGAGCCGGTGACTCAGCCGGTATATACCATTACTCTGGATAAACCTCTGCCATTGGATAAACTGAAATATGTGGTTTTACAGGAAGATATCGCACAGGGACAGAGAGTGGAAGGTTTCCGTATTTTTGCGGAATTTACCAGCGGCGGTCAGTATCCGTTGTTCCAGGGAACTTGTATAGGAAATAAAAAGATTTGTCAGCTTCAGGATCCATTTGCATTGCAAAATCCATTGATTGACGATTCGGATGAAACGATTTCCAGGCTGAAAGTCCATGTGACAGCAGCAAGAGATGAAGTGATAATGAAATCTGTAAAAGTATATTAAAAAAGGAGTTGTCGTGTGAGCGACAACTCTTTTTTGCGGGAAATTATATCCAATTGTTCAAGTCATTTAAAAAGGCATCTATATCTTCTTTTTTTGTTGCCCAGGAAGTTACCAGACGGATGGCAGTGTGTGTATCATCCGTTTTTTTCCAGATGGTGATTTTATATTTGGAAGAAATTTTTGTCACCAATTCATCCGGAAGGATGGGGAAAAGTTGATTTGTGGGAGAATCTGCATCAAAAGCATAGCCTGCATCCACAAAGGTTTTCCGGATAGGAGCCATCATTTCGTTGGCGTGGCGGCCAAGTGCTGTGTACAGTCCGTTTTCCAGGAGTGTTTTGAATTGAACGCCCAGAAGCCAGCCTTTTGCAGTCATAGCGCCGTGTTGTTTGATATTAAAACGAAAATCTTTTTTTAAAGCATCGTTCAGAATAACTAAGGCTTCTCCGAAAAGAGCGCCTACTTTTGTACCGCCAATATAGAAGGCGTCTGTCAGTTGGGCGAGAACAGGAAAAGTCACCTGGGTTTCTTCTATTGCCAGCGCCATGGCAAGGCGGGCTCCATCCAGGAATAAGTAAAGATTATTTTCATGGCAGAAGGAACTGAGGGCTTCCAGTTCTTTTTTTGTATAAACGGTTCCCGATTCAGTAGGATTGGAAATATATACCATAGCAGGCGAAACCCAGTGTTCATCTTCATGTTGGGTAAGAACCGGCTGAATTAATTCCGGAGACAGTTTGCCGTCGTTTGAAAAAACTTCGATGACTTTGTGACCAGTGGCTTCAATAGCTCCGGTTTCATGGGTGTTGATGTGGCCTGTCTGAGCAGAAATCACCGCCTGATAAGGGCGAAGAGCATGAGAGATCATGGTCAGATTGGTGATCGTACCGCCGGGCAGGAAGTGGACATCCGCATGGGAAGTTTCGGTTAATTGGCGGATCAGATCAGCCGCCTGCCGGCAATAAGAATCCATGCCATATCCCACATTTTGTTCTGTTCCCATAGCAACCAGATTCTGAAGGATCTGGGGATGGGCACATTCGCTGTAATCATTTAAAAAACTGTACATAGCAGATACTCCTTATAGAAAAATTTATTGAATTTATTTTAGCAAAGGGAGTGGAGGAATTCAAGTTATATATGGGAGAACATGGTCGGGGGAAAGAGTATGAAATGTGATTTCATCACTTTACTTTTGGAATAAAGTTGCTTATAATAAGAAAAGGTAAGAAATTAGCCTGTACAGAAAGAAGTGTTATCTGAAAGGAGTTTACTATGAAAATTACGAATATTAGAAATGTAGATAAGTTTTTTGAAATTGTAGATAATTGTAAGGGAAAAGTGGAACTGGTAACAGGAGAAGGAGATCGCCTTAATTTAAAATCCAAATTATGCCAGTATGTTTCTCTGGCAAATATTTTCTCTAATGGGGAGATTCCGGAGCTGGAAATTATTGCTCATGAGCCGGAAGATGTTTCTCGTCTGGTTGCTTTCATGGTAGATGGGGAATAATCAGAAAAAAAGATGGGAATGATAAAGGGCTGTTTAAGAAAACAGCCCTTTTAGTCGTATAGGAAAGGAAGAGATATTATGACAAAAATAGACATTATTTCAGGATTTTTAGGAGCAGGAAAAACTACACTGATTAAAAAATTACTGGCAGAAGCATTTAAAGGCCAGCAGGTGGTTTTGATCGAAAATGAATTTGGAGAGATTGGCATCGACGGCGGATTTTTGGAAGAATCCGGAATTGAGATCAGAGAAATGAACTCCGGTTGTATTTGTTGTTCTCTTGTAGGAGATTTTGGAACCTCTTTGAAGGAGGTTATCAATACTTATCATCCGGATCGGATTATCATTGAACCTTCCGGTGTGGGAAAATTGTCAGATGTAATCAAAGCTGTAAAAAATGTAGATGTGGATTGTGAGATCAGTCTCAACAGTTATACAACTGTGGTAGATGTGAATAAATGTAAGATGTATATGAGAAATTTCGGTGAGTTTTTTGAGAATCAGTTGGAATATGCAAAAACAATTATTCTCAGTCGTACAGATACGCCTAAGGCTACTGATGAGAAGATAGAAAAAGTGGTAGAGATGATTCGCGGAGTGAATCAGGATGCGGTGATTATTACCACACCTGTGGAAGAGCTGGATGCATCACAGATTGTAGAAGCTATGGAACACGGAAGAGAAGAAGAGGAAGAAATCTGTCCGGTATGTGGCTGTGATCACGATCATGAACATCATCATCACCATGAAGGAGAGTGTGGCTGTGGCCATGATCACGATCATGAACATCATCATCACCATGAAGGAGAGTGTGGCTGTGGCCATGACCACGATCATGAACATCACCACCATCATGAAGGAGAGTGTGGCTGCGGTCATGACCACGATCATCATCATCACCATGCAGATGAGGTGTTTACAAGCTGGGGCAGAGAAACTGCAAGAAAATATGAAAAAGAAGAGATTGAAAATATTTTGAAAGAATTGTCTCAGGATGAGACTTTTGGAACGATTTTGCGGGCAAAAGGAATGGTAGACGGGAAAGATGGTCAGTGGATTTATTTTGACATGGTTCCGGAAGAGTATGAGGTTCGTACAGGAGCGCCGCAAATCACCGGAAAGCTTTGTGTAATTGGTTCTAAAATGGATGAAGAAAAACTTGCAAAAATATTTGGAGTGAAATAGTCATGTTTGATAGAGATGTACCAGTATATTTAATTACAGGATTTTTGGAAAGTGGAAAAACGCAGTTTCTTGATTTTACAATTCATCAGAAATATTTTCAGATTCCGGAAAAGACTCTTCTGATTCTTTGTGAAGAAGGAGAAGAAGAATATGATGAGGATGATCTGAAGAAGTATAATACGGTGATGGA
The DNA here is from genome assembly GCA_002361775.1 of Eubacterium sp. UBA3279. Lineage (GTDB taxonomy): Bacteria > Bacillota > Clostridia > Lachnospirales > Lachnospiraceae > Oliverpabstia. The sequence goes on along the minus strand of DETV01000048.1, from coordinate 104,077 downwards.
AATTATTGAAGAACCGGAAGATTTTACCGTGGATACGCTGCGTATGTTAGATAAAAAACATAAACCGGAAAGAGTTCTTATAGAATTTAATCCACTTTGGTCTACGGATAAGTTTTATGATATGGCATTGCCAGGGGGATGGGATATGGCGCAGCATATTGTGACTGTGGATGCCAGCACCTTCCAGATTTATATGAATAATATGAAATCTCTTTTTGTGGAAATGATCCGGGGGGCAGATATGGTGATTTTTAACCGTTGTCAGCCGGAAAATCCTCTGGCAAATTTCCGCCGCAGTGTGAAAGTGGTTAATGCGGGAGCAGAGGTTTTGTTTGAAGATGAAGAAGGGGAAATTGAAGATATTTTCCAGGATGAGATGCCATATGATATGGATGCAGATATTATTGAAATCGAAGATATTGATTTTGGTATCTGGTATGTGGATATGATGGATAATCTTCAGGATTATGTGGGAAAAACAGTCAGATTTAAGGGACAGGTATTAAAAAGCCGTGATTTGAATGCAGGATTTTTTGTGCCTGGACGAATGGCTATGACTTGTTGTGCAGATGATACACAGTTTATCGGTTATGTCTGCAAGAATCCGGATTCAAAACGGCTGAGGATGGGCTCCTGGGTTCAGGTGACTGCAGAAGTTCGGGAGGAATATCTGGAAGTATATCACGATAAGGGACCGGTTTTGTATGGAAAAGAAATTGTTCCGGCAGAAAAACCGGAGCAGGAGCTGGTTTATTTTACCTGAGAGGAGAAAACAGATGTTTATAATCGTAGGCCTGGGTAATCCGGGGAAAAAATATGAAAATACACGTCACAATGTTGGGTTTGATGCTATTGATCTTCTGGTGGACGAATATCGAATTCCATCTGCTGGAACACAGCATAAAGCTATGTATGGGAAAGGCATCATTGGCGGTCAGAAGGTAATCCTGGCGAAACCCCTTACCTACATGAATCTGAGTGGAGAATCTGTGCGGGCTCTGGTAGATTATTACAAGGTAGACCCGGAGAGTGAGCTTTTGGTGGTTTATGATGATATCAGTCTGGCGCCGGGACAGATCCGCATACGGAAAAAAGGAAGCGCCGGGGGCCATAACGGAATTAAAAGTATTATTAATCATCTTGGCACACAAAATTTTCAGAGGATCAAGGTAGGTGTGGGAGAGAAACCTAAGAATTGGGATCTGGCTGATTATGTGCTGGGAACTTTCTCAAGGGAAGACAGGGAACTGGTGGATGACGCCCTGGAGAGAGCAGGAAAGGCTGCTGAACTGATCGTTCAGGGCGAGGTGGATCGGGCCATGAATGAGTATAATGGTGGCCCCCGATAAAAGGGAAAGGAATATGTCAGAAAATGGATGCATTTGTACAACCTTTATATAATCTGGCTGAATTTGATGAAATAAAAAAACAGATACTGCAACCGGGAATCGTTCAGGTTTCCGGTTGTCTTGATGCCCAGAAAGCGCATTTTGCCAACGGGCTTTCCGAAGATTTTCCTTTTCGGCTGATTATATCAGAAAATGATCTGAAAGCAAAAGAGATTTACGAGGACTATCGTCTGTATGATCCGGAAGTTCTGTTTTATCCTGCCCGTGATCTTATTTTTTATCAGGCGGATATTCATGGAAATCTGATCACAAAACAGAGGCTTCAAGTGTTGAAGGCTTTGCTTGAAAAAAAGGAAGTTACAGTAGTGACATCCATAGATAGTTGTCTTGATTATCTGATTCCTTTGGAAGTATGGAAAAGCAGAGTTCTTCATTTTTACAATGACAGTGAGATCAATCTGGATCAGTTGAAAACCGAGCTGGTAGAATTAGGCTATGAGCGGGCATCTCAGGTGGAAGTACCGGGGCAGTTTTCAGTGCGGGGAGGAATTTTGGACATATTTCCGCTGACGGAAGAAAATCCCTGGCGGATAGAGTTATGGGGCGATGAAATAGATTCTATACGGAGTTTTGATGTGGAAAGTCAGCGTTCCATTGAAAATCTGGAAGAAATTACCATATATCCGGCTACGGAAATGGTTTTGGATGAAAAGAGTATTGCCCGGGGTTTGAAGGCGATAAAAAAAGAAGCGGATACTCTGCAGAAAAAATTAAGAGATGAATTTAAAACAGAAGAGGCAGCCCGTATCAGAAATGTGGCGGAAGAAATCAGAGATCAGATGGAGGAATTTGAGTATTTTACCGGGGCAGAAAGTTTTATTCACTATTTTTATGAAAAAACGGTAAGTTTTCTTGATTATTTTCCGGAAGATACACTGGTGGTTCTGGATGAAGCAGTTCGGCTGGGAGAGCATGCGAAGGCTACGGAAGAGGAATTTCGCGAGAGTATGATTCACAGGCTGGAGAAAGGATATCTGCTTCCGGGACAGACGGATCTGATTTGTCGTTATCAGGAAGTTTTGCATAAATTTTATCAGGCGCATACTCTTTCTTTATCGCTTATGGAACCGGTGGGGAGCAATTGGAATTTTTCAAAAGAAATTCAGGTGACGGTAAAATCTGTTAATCCCTATAACAACAGCTTCGAGATGCTGGTGAAGGATTTGAAACAGTGGAAGAAAACGGGGTATCAGGTACTTTTGTTGTCTCCTTCCAGAACAAGGGCGGCTCGTTTGGCTGAAGATCTGCAAAATGAAGGCTTGAACAGCTTTTTCAGTGAAGATCCGCAAAGATTGATCCAAACAGGTGAAATTAAAGTATCCTGCGGTCATGTGAGCAGGGGATTTGAATATCCGCTGATTAAATATGTGGTGATTGCAGAGTCGGATATTTTCGGAAAAGAAAAGAAGAAAAAAAGAAAAAAATCGGAATACAGCGGGAAAAGAATTCAGAGTTTTTCGGAACTTTCAGTCGGAGATTTTGTAGTACATGAAAATCACGGTCTGGGAGTATACCGGGGAATTGAAAAAATGAATGTGGACGGTGTTTCCAAAGATTATATCAAAATTGAATATGACGGAAAAAGTAATCTGTATATTCTGGCAACCCAATTGGAACTCCTGCAAAAATATGCCGGAGCGGATGCGAAGCCTCCTAAATTGAATAAATTAGGAGGACAGGAGTGGAAAAAAACAAAAACCAGGGTGCGGGGCGCAGTAAAGAATATAGCAAAAGATCTGGTGGCGCTTTATGCTGCCCGGGAAAATGAAAAAGGATTTCAGTATGGACCGGATACCATCTGGCAAAAAGAATTTGAGGAAATGTTTCCTTTTGAAGAGACAGAAGATCAATTGCAGGCTATAGAAGCGGCTAAGAAGGATATGGAAAGTGGGAAGATCATGGATCGTCTGGTCTGTGGAGATGTGGGATACGGTAAAACGGAAATTGCGATCCGTGTTGCTTTTAAGGCGGTTCAGGAGAATAAACAGGTGGTGTACCTGGTACCCACTACCATATTGGCACAGCAGCATTACAACACGTTTGTGCAGAGAATGAAAGAATTTCCTGTGCGGATAGATCTGCTTTGTCGGTTCCGGACCCCCGCGCAGCAAAAACAAACATTGGAGGATTTGAAAAAGGGCCTGGTGGATATTGTAATTGGAACTCACCGGGTGTTGTCCAAAGATGTAAAATATAAAGATTTGGGAATGCTGATCATTGATGAAGAACAACGTTTTGGAGTAACACACAAAGAAAAAATAAAACAGTTGAAGAAAAATGTGGACGTATTGACCCTTACTGCCACGCCGATTCCCAGAACACTGCATATGAGTCTTATTGGAATCCGTGATATGAGCGTGTTGGAAGAAGCGCCACAGGATCGAATGCCCATCCAAACCTATGTGATGGAATATAATGATGAATTGGTAAGAGAAGCTATTAGCCGGGAAATGGCCCGGGGCGGTCAGGTTTACTATGTATATAACCGGGTGAATAATATTGACGACATTACCAATCAGATTGCAAAACTGGTTCCGGAGGCCAATGTGGCATTTGCCCATGGACAAATGAGTGAACGACAGTTGGAAAAAATCATGTACGGATTTATTAATGGGGAGATTGATGTTTTGGTGTCTACTACCATTATTGAAACAGGATTGGATATTTCCAATGTCAATACCATGATTATCCATGACGCCGATCAATTGGGACTGTCTCAGCTATATCAGTTGAGGGGAAGAGTTGGACGGTCTAATCGGACAGCATATGCATTTTTGATGTACCGAAGAAATAAGATGCTGAAAGAAATTGCAGAAAAACGTCTTCATGCCATCCGGGAATTTACAGAACTGGGAAGCGGAATTAAGATTGCCATGCGTGATCTGGAGCTTCGTGGAGCGGGAAATCTTCTGGGGGCAGAGCAGCATGGTCATATGGAAGCGGTAGGTTACGATCTGTATTGTAAAATGTTAAATGAAGCCGTCAGAGAAGCTAAGGGAATTGAAGTGGAAGAAGAATTCGAGACTACCATTGATATGAACGTGGATGCGTATATTCCGGAAAAATATATTCCCAATGAATATCTGAAATTAGATATTTATAAGCGGATTGCCGGCATTGAAACGAAGGAAGAATATGAAGATATGATGGAAGAACTGTTGGATCGGTTCGGAGAGCCGCCAAAGACGGTACAGAATCTTTTGGCTATTGCTAACCTGAAAGCAATGGCGCATCATATTTATTTGACGGAAGTAAAACAAATGGGAGATGAATTGCGTCTGACCATGTACGAAAAAGCGAAAGTAAATCCGTCGAAAGTGCCGGAGATTCTGGGAAAATATCCGGATGAACTGCAATTTAAGGTGGAAACCAATCCCTATTTCCTGTATCGCCCCAGAAAACGGAGGGTCAAAGAGGTAATTCCGATGATGGCAAAGGCAGAAGAACTTTTGGAAATTATGCAGTGTCTGGTGGAAAATTCCGAGGACGGCGGACAGTGACATATATAATGTGAAAAAAGTTTGAAATCAGGGAAAAAGGTTGCCCGGTACTGAAAAATAGAATATAATGTTTTCATGATGGCTGAATTGTGAGAGCGGACAGCACGCAGCAATTCGGTGGGCATCTTTGTATGCTGAAGAAATGATTTACGGAGGAGAACATGAAAAAGATGAATGGAAAAATTGCATGTGTCATTCTGGCTTCTGCTGTTGCGGCAGGAAGTCTGAGCGGATGCGGCAAATTAGATGGAACACAGACAGTTGCCACAGTGGATGGTGAAAAAGTAACTTTAGGAATGGCAAATTATATCGTCAGGGATCAGCAGGCAATGACAGAGAGTTATTACCAGATGATGTCTCAAAGTTACGGTATGGATATGTCTTCTATGGGAATCTGGGATGAAAAAGCAGAGGATGGAAGAACATATGGAGAAACTGCCAAAGATGATGTTATGGATACGATCCGTACTCTGTATGCTATGAAAAATCATGCTGAGGATTATGATGTGACTATCAGTGAGGAAGAGCAGGCAAAGATCCAGGAAGCAGCAAAAACATTTATGGAAGATAATGATGCAGAGACTTTGGCGAAGCTGGCAGTTTCAGAAACAGATATGGTTACTTATCTGGAGCTTCTTACTTATCGTGAAAAGCTTCATGATCCTATGGTAGCTGATGTGGATAAGGAAGTGAGTGATGAAGAAGCAGGACAGTCTACAGTTTCTGTTGTAAAAGTTTCCACTGCCGGAACAGAAAAAGACGAAGATGGAAATACTATTGAGCTGACAGAAGAAGAAAAAGAAGCTAAAAAAGAGCAGGCGCAGCAGGTTTTAGACAAGGTGAAAGCATCTGAAAATGTGGCAGAAGCAGATATGAGCGCTCTGGCACAGGAAGTAGAAGAATCTCTCTACGCTTATACTCCAAGTTTTACCACCGCAGGCAGTGAAGAGGATACTTTGGATCAGAAGGTAATTGACGCGGTAGCATCTTTGAAAGACGGAGAACTGGTACAGGAAGTGGTAGAAGGAACAGATGGATATTATGTGGTTCGTCTGGATAAAAAGAATGATGAGGAAGCTACTGAGAATAAAAAAGAAAGTATTATTTCTGAAAGAGAGCAGGAAGCTTACGATAAACTGGTAGAAGAATGGACAGAAGAAGCAGAAATTAAAGTGGAAGAGAATGTGTGGAAGAAAGTAAAAGTTACTGACAGTGTATCCTTCCAGTACAAACCTGCAGAGACGTCCGATACGGAAAGTGAAGAAGATGCAGCAGATACCGATGAGGATACAGCAGACGAGACAGAAGCAGATACAGAAGAATAAATAAAATACAGGGAGGAATCGACTATGGGAGCGGAACAATGGGTAAATGGAATTCAGCATATTGGAATTCCTACATCAGATATTGAAAAAACAATAGTTTTTTATGAAAAACTGGGATTTGTTACAGAACATAGAAATCAGGTTCCTTCCAATGGAGCTCAGGTTGCTTTCCTCAGAATGAAGAATCTGGTGATTGAAACGTATGCGGAAGGCGGAAATGGTCTGGATGGAGCTATTAATCATCTGGCTTTGGATTGTACCGATATAGACAAAGCCTATCAGTGGGCTTTGGAACAGGGATTCACCCTTCTTTCTCAGGGCATTGAGAAGCTTCCTTTCTGGGAAAACGGGGTTGCATTTTTCATTATTGAAGGACCGAATAAAGAGAGAATCGAATTTTGTCAGAGAAAATAATATCTATCACAGCGAAAATCAGGGAGACAGAGGATGACAAGACAGGAATTTTTAGAGAAAGCCAAAGAGCATGTGATTCTTTTAGACGGAGCAACAGGTTCCAATCTTAGAAAAGAGGGAATGCCTGTAGGTATTTCTTCAGAAGAATGGGTTTTGAAAAATCCGGAAGTTCTGCAAGAATTACAGCGTGCCTATGTGGAGGCGGGAAGTGAGATTGTGTATGCTCCAACTTTTGCTGCGAACAGAATCAGCTTGAAGAATTTCGGACTGGAAGACAAAGTGACAGAGCTGAATACCCGTCTGGTAAAGATTTCCAAAGATGCCGTAGGAAATCATGCGTTGGTAGCAGGTGATCTGACGACAACAGGACAGCTTTTAGAACCAAGAGGAGACCTTAGCTACGAAATGTTGTATCAGGCTTACCGGGAACAGATAAAAGCACTGGCAGATGCAGGAGCCGATCTTCTGGTGGCAGAGACTATGCTCAGTGTGGATGAAACGGTAGCGGCTTTGGATGCCGCTCAGTCAGTTTGTGATCTTGCCGTGATGTGTACTCTGTCTTTGGAGGCAGATGGAACAGCCATGTATGGAGGAAATGCAGTAGAAGCGGTTGTTACTCTCCAGGAAATGGGTGCGGCAGCAGTAGGATTGAACTGTTCCGTAGGTCCGGATCAGTTGGAAGCTGTAGTTGCGAATATGAAAACAGTGGCGCAGGTTCCCATTATTGCAAAGCCAAATGCAGGAATGCCAGTGATCAATGAACTGGGGGAAGCGTTGTATGATATGAATGCCCAGGATTTTGCCCTTCACACAAAGAAGCTGGTGGAACTGGGAGCAGGTATCGTAGGCGGCTGTTGCGGAACAACGCCGGAATATATTCGCTGTCTGGCAAAGCTGTTGAGAAACTAGATATTATACTTTTATATATTTTTTTTGATACGAAGAAGGACTGATCCCAAAATATCTGGTAAAATACCGGGTGTAATGGGAATGGTCATAAAAACCTAAAGAGAGAGCTGTTTCAGTGATGGTAGAATTTTCTTCCAGAAACTGGCAGCTCTTTTCTAATTTTGTTTCCAAAATCAACTGAGACAAAGGAGTATGAAAAGAATTTTTAACGATCCGATTCAGATATTGAGGATTCAACTCCAATTTGGCTGCAGCGCATTGAATAATCTGAGAAATGGGAAGTTGTATATTTTCATAGATAATCTGTAAAATACGAAGTTCCCGGGAAAGGGAAGGTTCTCTGGAAGAAACTGCAGGACGAATCCAATTGTCGCAAAGCAGAAGAAGCAGATTGACAAAGATGTTGTTCTGGTATATGCGGAGTAAGGGGGCAAGAAGTCCGGGAGAGTGACTAAAGATTTCTGAATGTTGCCGGAACGCATATAATTCGTCTTCCTTTAGTTGAAGATGGACAGGAACGGAACGATTTTTTAAGATGCAGGTAAGAAAGAAATCCATAAAAAGGAGGTGAGAATCTCCAGGAAGATTTAACATATCTAAAATGATTTTCGGTAAGATATAAAGATTTTCAATACGGGTATGTTCATCTGCAGATAATGCGTGAGACATTCCTATGGGAATGAAATAAACGGTACCGGGTTTCAGAGAATAGACAGACTGGTTGACATAATGCTTTCCAGAGCCTTCAAGAACAATGCCTATCTCAAAGAATTCATGGGAATGAAAATTTCCATTATCGGAAACAGGATAGGAATAAGTTTCCATATGAAAGGGAAGGGCGGTATGTTGCTCAACAAAGGATAATTTATATTCCATAGAAAACACCTCTTTCATGCTTTATGTCTGAATTATACACAAAGAATCTATTCTATACAAGATGAAAGAAAACAGAAATACTATAATAGAAAAAAGTTTAGATGGCAGAAAATCAAGCTTATGGAGGTGTGGAAAGTGAATGTAAAAGAAAGAGCGACAGGAACACTGGAGTTTCGTAATATGAACGGAGAAGGGTGTGTTTTGGAAACATTTTTTCCATGGGATAAAACGGTGAGAAATTGGATCGATCAGGGACTTTCTCCCCAATTTTCGCCGGAATATATTTATCCCTGGGCAGAGGATAATGAGACAGAACGGAATTATCTGAGCCGGGGAATGACGGAAGGCGTAGCTGCATATGAGCGGGAACTTGGATTTGATGATTTGCGCCGGGTAAGTTTTCAGATCCCTTTTTTCAGATTTTGCAAAGAGGGAGAAGTGAAAGATTTTTCGGAATGGGAAAAGGTAAAAATCCTGGTTCGACAGGAAATGGAGAAGTATTGCAAAGAAGAAAATTTTGAAAGGATTTTTGGAATATACAGGGAAGGTCATGAACGCGGAGATTATTCCATACGAATGCGCGCGTCGGGATTTTTCTGGACTCCACGGGATCTTATGGGGATTGAAGATCATCTGTTTGCCTTCTATGACGAACCGGAATTGATGCATGATATGAATGAATTTGTATTAGAAATGTATTTGAAATATCTCGTTCCGCTGGTAAAAATTCTTCAGCCGGAAGTATTTCTTTTCCCGGAAGACCTCAGTGGAAAAAATGGTCCCATGCTATCACCGGAATGTTTTGATGAATTTGTGGGAGATTATTATCGGAGATTATTTCCCGTACTCAGAGAAAATGGAGTGAAAAATATATTTGTGGATACAGATGGAGATTTTCGTCTCCTGATCCCGAATTTTATAAAAGCAGGAGTGGATGGCTTTTTACCAATGGATGTAAATGCGGGAATGGATATTGTGGCAGTGCGAAAAGACTTTCCGGAACTAAAATTTATAGGTGGATTTAATAAGCTGGCGCTTTTGGAAAAGAGGAAAGATATAGATAAAGAATTTGAAAGAATTATGCCGGTAATACGTCAGGGAGGATACATTCCCGGACTGGATCATCAGGCAGCCCCCAATACCCCACTGGAAAATTACAGATATTATATAGAAAAACTGAAAGAGGCAATGAAAGAGGCGGGGGCAGATCTGGAAGCAAATCTTCCATGAAAATAAAAAACTGAAGTTGTTTTTGGAGAAAAGGGTGGCTTAAAAGACAGATAATCGGTATAATAATTATCAGAGGGCTATTTGCCGTATGAAGTGTAACATGGATGTGGAAAAAGAGAAATTATATTATAAACTGCGAGGTTGTGATATTATGTTAAAAATATGGTATTATGCCAATATTGACTATATGAGAGATGCGCCTTCATATTTTGATAATGTATACGAAGATGAATGGATTGAAGATCCCTTTGTACAAGAAATGATTCAGGATGTGGATCACTGTAAGGTAATCACTTCCCATATTATTGATAGTCCTATATTGGGGGCAATCACTCCACGTGAACTATCAGGTGGCGTAAAAGTTTTGATTCTTATGTGGAAGGATGATTCGTTTATTTACAATATGTCTAATTGTGGTGACAACTGTGCAAAATGGATTTTGAAAATTGCTGAGAAAAAGGATCTGACTGTATATTTGCAGCATATCATGCATTTTGAAGGTGAATTTAAAATTCAGATAATGAATACAGGAAAGGTAGTATGTAATCCGGCGGAATATGTAAAAGAACTACTGGAAGCGGAGGAGATGGAAGATGAGAGGAAGCTACTGGTTCAGAGCTAAAAGTAAAAAGGTATTATTTGAATTTTCCATTAGAAGAAATATCACAATTATAAAAGGTGATAGTGCTACTGGTAAGACTACACTTTTGCATATTTTATACGAATATTTGCGAAGTGGAAAACAGTCCGGATATTCTGTTTCTACGAATGTATCATATTATGTGTATATGCGGGATGAGGTAGGGCGTGACTGGAAGGATGCATTATCTCCATTGAAAAATACTGTTATTTTTATTGAGGAAAACAATAATTTTATATTTACAAAGGAATTTGCTGTTTTTGTAAAAGAATCAGGGAATTATTTTGTTATGGTTACCCGGGCGCCATTGAAAATGTTACCTTACAGTATTCATGAAATCTATGAGATTATCACAGATAGAAATCGTACAGATATAAAGGAAGCTTACCATGAATTTAAAGAAATCTACAGTAATTATCCTGTTTTGGAAAATAATAAAATTCAAAATGTGATCACGGAAGATAGTAATTCAGGATATCAGTTCTGGATGCATATGTTTAAAGACAGTTACGTTTCCAGTTCGAATGGAAATGGAAATCTTATCAAATGGGTAAAATGTGTGGAATCTGGAGATACACTGGTGATAGCCGACGGAGCAGCGTTTGGTTCATTGATTGAAAGTTGCATGAGTTTCTTTTTGACACAAACAAATCGTAGAATTTCACTTTGGTTACCAGAATCATTTGAATATTTAATTTTAAAATCTGGTATTATCAAATCAGATAAATTAACTCAGATATTGAATGACATTCCAGCATATGTTGAATGTGAAAAGTATGAAAGTTGGGAAATGTTTTTTACAGAACTCCTAATTACCTTAACGGCTGATGGAGTGGAGAAGTATTCGAAGAATACATTGAACGAATACTATTTGCAGGAGTGGGTAATTGATAAAATAAGAGAACAACTTCCTGAAGAGATTAAAAGATAGGACTGTAGAGAATAGGGGTAAAAATACTCACCATTTTTTGAGAAAAAAGTGGTGAGTATTTTTTAAAATAAAGATAGTTGAATGGTCAGACTACATCTTATATGAGAGTATCATGTTCACTTCGAAATTGTGATGGAGATATACCAGTGGCCTGTTTGAATTTTCTTCGGAAACTGGAGGCATTCAGATATCCAACGGCAATACTGATTCCATCAATAGGCAATTCTGTTGTAAGCAGGAGTTCTTTTGCTTTTTCCAATCGAAGATTCCAAAGAAAATCAGAAAAGTTCTGATTTAATTCTTTCTTAAAAAGGTAGCTCATATAAGAAACGCTTACATGAAATTCATCAGCTAAAGCTGTAATAGAAAAGTCTGGAGAAGTATAGTTTTCTTCTACAGTTTCGCGAATCTGATTTCCTGCGATGGATGCGTTTTCAAACGGATAAAAATCCCTGAAAATCTGTTAAAGACGGGAGAAAATAAAATCAGTATCCAGATGGATTATTACAAGACCAGTGGTATTGAAGCAATTTATCTTCTGGGGGATTTTGGAGTAGAACTGAAAAAAGGACATCCTGTTATCACAGAACTTCCAGCCACATTAAAAACAGGCGACATAACCTGTCAGGGGCTGCCGTTTTATTCCGGAAGTGTGATTTATTATCTGGAATCCGCACTGTCTGGAAAAACACAGGTAACAGTAAAAGATTTTGGAGGCGCTCTGGTAAAACTGCTGGGCAAAGAAGAGGAAATTCTTGCTTTTCCGCCTTATCGGGCAGAGATAGAAAATCTGCGGGGAATAGAAGTGGTACTGACCCGAAGAAACACTTTTGGACCGCTGCATGAACTGCCAAAGAAGGCAGGATCTTATGGTCCCTTTAATTTCCTGACAGAAGGGGAACACTGGAGTAAGGAATATGTACTTTATGAACAGGGGCTTCTGGGTGAAGTGGGCGTGAAGGGACGCGAAATAGTGCCAGTGGTGACGAATTCGTGATTTTAGAAAATACTCACCATGTTTTGGGGGTATAGAATCTATTTTTACCCCTCATTTCAGCCGAAATGGTTACAAAATTTACATTTTTTAAGAATACTCACCATCTTTTTGCGGAAAAAGTGGTGAGTATTTTTAAAATGAGCTGATTTTGCAACAAAATAGCTTTGAAAATGGGAAAAAGAGGGCTGTTTGGGATGAAAAAGTGGTGAGTAATTTTGAAAAAGTAATAAAATGTAACTAAAACTGATTCGAAGGTATAGGAGATAATGGTTTTACTGATATATTCCTGGCGTATTTGGAAAGGGGCTTGAGAAAAAACACAATTCCGTGTACAATGAATAAAATATAATCATGGAATACATAAGCGTATAGGGGGATATAATGGCAAAACTAAAAGATTTTGATATAGAAGGAATAGACGAGCTGTGTGATTTGGGAAAGGCGCTGTCATCGCCGGTGCGATTGAAAATTTTAAGATTACTTTATGAAGAGAGTTTGATTATAGGGGAAATTGCGAGAAAATTGGAACTTCCAGCTTCAAGTACGGCATTTCATTTGAAGATTTTGGAACAGGCAGGGTTAATACGTGTAGAAGAACAACCCGGAACAAGGGGGAATACACGTCTTTGTACTAGAAAAATCGATCATGTAACGATTAATTTGGTGAAGAAAAATGCAATTGTTGATGAAATGTTCAGTACTGAAATGCCAGTGGGAGCATATACTAGCTGTCAAATTTCACCCACGTGTGGTATGTATGGATTAGAAGGGTGCATAGGGAATGAAGATGTAGAGTACTGCTTTTTTTATCCGGAAAGAATGAAGGCTGGAATTTTGTGGACATCCTCGGGATATGTAGAATACAAATTTGCCAATGGCGTACCAAAGAATAGGAAGCCAAAGAAAATTGCGGTATCTATGGAAATTTGTTCAGAAGCTCCTGGGTATCGGGAAGATTGGAAATCAGATATTACAGTATGGATGAATGGGATAGAGTGTGGAACATGGACGTGTCCAGGGGATTATGGAGCGAGAAGAGGTCGTTTGAATCCACCAAACTGGCCGGATGGCTCTACTCAGTATGGGAAACAGATGATATGGGAAGTTAGGAAAGAAGGAAGTTTTATTAACGGGAAAAAAGTGTCAGAAATAACAATAGATGAACTTCAATTAATGAAACAGCCTTATGTGGCGGTACGCATAGGGAATAAGTCGGATGCTCATTATGTGGGTGGTTTTAATTTGTTTGGTAAACATTTTGGAGATTATAATCAGGATATCATAATGACTATTGAATATTAGAACGAAAAAAAGGATCTGGAAACTACGATATGGTGTGGTTTTAGATCCTTTCTTTGTATAGAATAAAACAGTAAAAATGTTTAATTGTTGATTTTGGAATTAAAAACAAACAAAATAACTGTTTAAATAACGGGCAAAGAAAATAAATATGGTAAAAATGTTTACAAAAACACGGAAAACCATGTTGACAAATGGCAAAAGTGTGATATGATTATATCAAAAGAACAGAAAAACTGTTGTAATAAGAGAAAAATAGTTTACTGAAAAAACAAAAGAAACAGTAAACTTGTTAAAACTATTTTGGCCAAATGGTTTTGGAAAAATTAAGGGAGGTTCATTATGAAACGCAAAGTTTTAGCAATGTTTTTAGCAACAACAATGGCAGCGGGTGTGTTGGCTGGATGTGGCAGCTCTGACAAAGAAAGCAGTAATGCTACAGAAGAAGGAAGCACAACAGAAAATGAAACAGAAGAAAGTGATTCTTCTGAAAGTGCAGATGCAGCAGATGTAAATGAAGATGGAACTGTTAATAATCCAGAAGCGGTTGAAGTGGATGAAAACAAGCTGGTATTTTGGTCATTGTTTGGCGGCGGTGATGCCGAGTTTATGGACAAAATTATCAGCGATTATAATGCGGGAGGACCTACAAAAGAGGTTCAGTCCATTATGCTGGTATGGGCAGACTATTATACAAAATTGCAGACTGCTGTTGCGGCAGGTAAGGGACCGGATGTTGGTGTATCTCATGCTTCCAAATTACCTGAGCTTGTAGAACAGGGAGTTGTTGAACCAATTGATTCTTATTTAGAAGAACTTGATATCGATCTTTCAACAATGTATGGTGAGAACTCTCTGGATTCAGTTACATTCGATGGAGAGGTATATGCAATTCCACTTGATACGCATGCTGAGATCCTTTACTATAACAAAGATATTCTTGAAAAAGCTGGTGTGACTTTGAACGATGAAGGCGGATTGGATATCAAGAGTAAAGATGATTTCTTTGCTATTTTAGATAAGTGTAAAGAAGTAATTGGAGATGGTGAATCTGTAATTTCTCTCACTAATAATGGAGATGATCCTTATCGTGTATGGTGGGCAACTTATTTCCAGATGGGTGGAACTCCTCTTGTAAACGATGAGGGTACAGAAGTTACCATGGATAAAGAAATCGCAGTAAAAGCGGCAGAATTTGTAAAATCACTTTATGATAATGGATATGTTGCAGAAGGTATTGATGATCACCAGAAATTCTTCCAGAGTGGTAAAGCAGCATTCTTTATAGGAGGAACTTGGGGAACAGGTGCTCTTGAGCAGACAGAAGAATTGAATTTTGCAGCGCAGCCATGGCCACAGTTGTTTGAAAATGATTCTTGTTGGGCAGATTCACATACTCTTATTTTGCCTGTAAATCCAGAAAGAACAGAAGAGGAAACAAAAGCAGCTGTTGAGTTTATGGTAGGAGCTTCTAAAGATGGAGGAGTTACTTGGGCAGGTTCTGGACAGATTCCATCCAATAAAGAGGTTCTGGAAAGCCAGGAATATAAAGATATGCCATATAGAAGTGGTTATAAAGCTGCATTAGATACAGCGGTATTGCCATCTAAGAACCCACATTTTTATGCAATGAAGTCTGGAATGATTGAAAGTTTGAATACTCTTTGGTCAAATACAGCAGATGCTGCAACTGCAATTGATTCTCTGCAGGGAGAATTAGAGTCTAATTTGGAATAATACCGATTGGCTGAAAACGGGAGAGCCGATGGCTCTCCCGTTTTATCTCATAAATTAAAAACTTATGAGCTTTTAATAGGAGGGAAAAATGAGCAAAGCAAAGAAAAGAAAAACATTCCTTGTTGCCATGGCCTTTATTCTTCCGTTTTTTATTTTATATACGGTGTTTACTATATGGCCTGTAGTGCAAGGTTTTTATGTGAGTCTCCATAAATGGGGGTTGATGGGAAAATTAAAATTTGTTGGATTTGATAACTATACAAAATTTATTGGAGATAAAAATTTTTGGGGTGCATTAAAAAATACAACCTTTTTTACTTTGATTACTACACCAATGTTAGTAATAACAGCTATGGTATTGGCTATGCTGGCGAATAGAGCAACAAAAATGAAAAAAGGCTTGAGAATTATTTATTATTTGCCAAGTGTTTTGTCTGTATCAGCGGCATCCTTTATAGCGAAGTATACGTTTACACCATATACAGGATTGGTTAATGGTACATTGCATTCTATTGGCATTCTGCCGAAGGATAAAGAACTGCAATGGCTGCAGAACCCCGACTTGGTGTGGATTACAATTTCGTTAATGACTGTTTGGTGGACGATTGGATTTAGTATGCTGTTGTATCTTTCTGCATTGCAGGATATTTCAACGGATATATACGAAGCATCTGCGATTGATGGAGCAACAAAAACGCAGCAATTGTTTCATATTGTTCTCCCGCTGTTGAAACCAACTACCTGGCTTGTAATTCTTCTGCAGATGATTGGATGCTTTAAAGTGTTTGGTCAGATTTATATGATTACAGGAGGCGGCCCGGCTTCAAGTACACGACCATTGATTCAATATATCTATGAGAATGCTTTTAATAAGAATAATATGGGTTATGCAGCGGCAATGTCTTATGTGCTTTTTGGTATTTTGTTAGTTTTGTCTCTGGGACAACAGATTTTGCAAAGAAAGGGGGAAGATTAAAATGACAATGAGAAAAAAGACGGCTGGTTATTGGGCGCTTAATGTTTTTTCGATTTTATTGGCAATTATTTTTATCGGACCTATTTTCTGGGCATTAGCAGTATCTTTTCAAAAGGAAGGAAAACAGATTAAGTCAGTGCTTGATTGGTTTACCCCGCCATATACTCTGGAAAATTATCCTGCAATTATTTTTAATTCAGAGGTTCCGACCTGGTTGATCAACAGTTTGATAATTGCAGTTGTTGTTACGATTTTAACGGTGATTTTTTCGGCTATGGCAGCTTATGCGATTGCGAAACTTCCGTTTAAAGGGAGCAAAGCTTTCTTTATGTATTTTTTGCTGGGGCTGATGGTTCCGGGAGAAGCAACAATAGTTCCCTTGTTTATAACGGTAAATGGTATGCATTTGATTGATACTTATGCTGGTATGATACTTCCTTCCATTGCGGGATCTATGAATATGATTATTATGGTTACTTTCTTTAAGGGGTTACCGAATGAACTTTTGGAGGCGGTTAAAATTGATGGAGGGGGAGAATTGACTACATTTTTCAAAATTGTACTTCCTCTTTCTAAGACAATTATAGCGACTGTTTGTATTTTCTCCTTTGTGGGAAGTTGGAACAATTATTTGTGGCCGTTGCTGTGTGCTATGAGTAATGAGTTATTTACACTTCCTGTAGGTATTCCGACATTTGCAGGAACGTATACGGTGGATTATGTAAGACCTATGACAGCCAGTATGGTAGCTTCGTTGCCTATGATTATTATTTATATTATTTTTGAAAAACAGATTGTTGCAGGGATTACATCCGGAGCTGTAAAAGGTTGATTTTGTGGAAACAGTACGGAGAAAAGAGATAGATATTTGTAAGGGGATTCTGACGATAACAATGATTTTGTGCCATTGTATTCAGTTTTTTGGCTGTGAAACAGAAGGGGTGCAGAAAATCCTGGCAGATATGATTAATTTGGCAACATTTTCCGGTTTTTTATTCTGTTTTGGATATGTGAGCGATTTGGCATATTACAGAAAAGAGTGGAAACAAAGTGCTGGAAAAATGTTGAAAAATGCAGTGCGTATTTTAATTGCATTTTATATTTCAGGTATAGCTTATGTGGCGCTGGTGGAACAAAAGATATTTCGCTGGGATTTTATCGCAGAAGTTCTGCTTTTGAAGAAATTTCCCGGATGGTCTGAATTTCTTGCATCTTTTGTGGCGGTATTACTTGTGGGAATACTGATGTTCCCATTGATGAAACGGATAAACGGATGGATTGTTTTATTTCTTTCTCTTTTGAGTATATTATCGTGTTGGCTGCCATATGAAAATATACATAATTCTTGGCTGGCGCTTTTTGTTGGCTCCAGAGAGTTTATTACATTTCCTGTTCTACAGTATTTTGTATATTTTGTTTGGGGTGTGTGGATGTGCAGGAAGAATAAAGTGTGGAGTAAGTGGGTCATGCTGGGGACTATAGTGGTAAGTTGTCCGTGTATTGTGTTTTGGATACAACAAGGATATTTACCGGAACGTTTTCCACTTTCATGGATGTTTCTCTGCGGTGGAAGCGTAATTGTATATGTATATTATTTGATTTCGGCGAATCTGGAAAAGGTTCGTAGGAAAAACAATCTATGCAAGTGGGTTGCTCTCTGGTTGGAAAAAGTAGGAAAAGCTTCCTTATATTATCTTTTGCTGAGTAATATTTTTATATTTGCATTGGATGGTTCACATTTTAGTTTCCGATCAAAAGGGTATGCGTATACGTTTTTTGTGATTGTGATTTTGATGATTTCCTATCTGGAACGATTAAGGGATGGAAAAACAAAAAGTATTGTAAAGTAGTGGAGGAAAATATATATGGTAAAGTGTTATGTAAAGGATTATCCGAGAACACAGTTTGTGAGAAAAAATTGGGAAAATCTTAACGGAGAGTGGGATTTTGCATTTGACGATAAAAACTGTGGAGAACAGGAAAAATGGTATGAAAGTTTTGAGGGTAATCTGACAATTCAGGTACCGTTTACTTATGAAACAAAATTGAGTGGTATTCAGGATGAGAGCCGCCACGATAATATTTGGTACAGAAGATGGATTCAAGTAGATGGAGAACGATTGGAAAAAGATAATTATGTACTCCATTTTGAGGGGAGCGATTTTGTTACCAAAGTATGGGTGAATGGACAATATGCAGGAAGCCATAGGGGTGGTTATGCAAGGTTCAGCTTCAATATTACAGATTTGTTGAAAGATGGAAAAAATGAATTGGTTGTGAAAGTGGAAGATTCTTTTGATATGCAGCAACCAAGAGGAAAACAGCGTTGGATTGATACTAATTTTGGCTGTTGGTATGTGCAGACTACTGGTATTTGGAAAACTGTGTGGAGCGAGTATGTGCCAAAAATCAATTTGAAGGCAGTGAAAATGACTCCTAATATGGAAGAGCATGCGTTGGAACTGGAATACGAAGTAGAAGCATCGGAGGAAGCAATGGGAGAAGATCTGTTGGTAGCGGCAGCAGTTTCCTTTAAAGGTGTACCAGTGAGCAAAGTGATTACAGCGGTGACTTCCAGTCATATGGAGACTCGTGTGGATGTATTTTTGAGAAATAATGAGTACGGATTAGAGTGGGGTGTGCGAAGCTGGTCACCAGAAGAACCGGAATTGTATGACATTGAGTTTCAGGTAATCTGTAAAGGTGAAGTAGTGGATGAAGTTGGTTCGTATTTTGCTATGAGAGAGATACGCATTGATGGACCTAATGTTTTGCTGAATGGACGTCCGTTATATCAAAGATTGATTTTGGATCAGGGATATTGGAAAGACTCTCATCTGACTCCGCCAAGTGAAGAAGCATTAATTGAAGATATTGATAAAATTCATGCTTTGGGATACAATGGCTTGAGAAAGCATCAGAAAACAGAAGACGAAAGATTTTTGTACTGGTGTGATGTGAAAGGAATGTTGGTATGGAGTGAAGTGGCGGCTGCGTATCAATATACTGACTATGCGGTGGAAGAATTTACAAAAGAGTGGATGGAGATTGTGAAACAGAATTATAATCATCCATGTATTATTACCTGGACTCCATTTAATGAATCTTGGGGAATTAGCCATGTTGAGACAAGAAAACAAGAGCAGCATTTCACGGAAGCCATTTACTATCTGACAAAAAGTATAGATAAAAATCGTCCGGTAATTGTAAATGATGGATGGGAGCATACGATTTCTGATATTATAACTCTTCACGATTATGAGGAAGTTGGAGAACTTCTTAAAAACAGATATGTTGATTATAAAGATGAAATTTTATCAACAGAGGTATATCATAGTAATCACAAATCTGCTATGGCTAACGGATATAAATATAAAGGTCAGCCTATTATCATTAGCGAATTCGGTGGAATAGCATTTAATAATGATGATTCCGGATGGGGATATGGAAATAAAGTAAATACTGAAGAAGAATTCATTAAACGTTTCGATGAGATTACAACAGGAGTGAAAGAAATTCCTTATGTATGTGGATTTTGTTATACACAGGTATCTGATGTACAACAAGAAATCAATGGTTTGATGGATATAGAAAGAAATTTTAAGGTTGATTCTAAAATTATTAAAGAAATCAATGAAAGAAAAATAGGATATTGGAGATCCTTTATGTAAAATGATTCAAGGGGGATTGTCTGAAACATTGGTGAATGTTGAAAGACAATTCTCCTTAAATTTTTTCTAAGGTGGTGGATATGTATTGGAAAAGAGAGATGTTACAATAAATACACAATAAAACTGTTTAAATATGCCAAAAATAAACCCAGAATATTGACATCAGATAATAAAGAGGTATAATCAACATAAACAAACAAAATTACTGTTAAAATGCATTGTGGAGGATTTAGTTATGGAGTGTTATGTAAAGGATTATCCAAGACCGCAGTTTGTACGGAATAACTGGGAAAATCTCAATGGGGCATGGGATTTTGCGTTTGATGACGCTCATTGCGGAGAACAGGAAGGCTGGTACAAAGATTTTAAGGGAAATATGACTATTCAGGTACCATTTACTTATGAAACGAAAATGAGTGGAATCCAGGATGAAACCCGTCATGATCAGATCTGGTACAGAAGAAGCTTTCAGGTGGATGGAAGCCGGCTGGAGAAAGAAAATTATAAACTTCACTTCGAGGGAAGTGATTTTATCACAAAAGTATGGGTGAATGGTCAGTACGTGGGAGATCACAGGGGCGGATATGCCAGATTTTCCTTCGATATTACGGATGTGGTGCGAGACGGAGAAAATGAACTGGTAGTAAAAGTGGAAGATTCTTTTGATATGCAGCAGCCCCGGGGAAAACAGCGTTGGATTGACAAAAATTTTGGCTGCTGGTATGTGCAGACTACAGGAATCTGGAAAACAGTATGGAGTGAATATGTACCAAAAATCAGCCTGAAAAATGTGAAGATGACTCCCAATCTGCAGGAACATTCTCTGGAAGTGGAATATGAAGTGGATGCACCGGAAAATATCATGGGAGAAGATCTTCTGGTGGCAGCTTCTGTTTCTTTTAAAGGAGTACCGGTGTCGAAAGTGATTACCGCTGTTACGGCTGGTCATGTGGAAACGAAAATTGACGTATTTTTGCGTAATAGGGGTGTTCGTACCTGGTCTCCGGAAGAGCCTGATCTGTATGATGTGAAATTTCAGTTGATTTATCAGGGAAATGCGGAGGATACAGTTGCTTCTTATTTTGCCATGAGAGAGATTCGTATTGACGGTTCCAATATTTTGCTGAATGGTCATCCGATTTATCAGCGTTTGATTCTGGATCAGGGTTATTGGAAAGATTCTCATCTTACACCGCCCAGTGAGGAAGCGTTGATTGAAGATATCGATAAGATTCATGCTTTGGGTTATAACGGATTGAGAAAACACCAGAAAATTGAAGATGAAAGATTTTTATATTGGTGTGATGTGAAAGGTATGTTGGTATGGAGCGAGATGGCAGCAGCTTATCAGTATACCGATTATGCGGTAAGTGAATTTGTCAGTGAGTGGATGGAAATTGTAAAGCAGAATTATAACCATCCATGCATTATCACCTGGACACCTTTCAATGAATCCTGGGGTGTGAATCAGATTGAAACAAGAACAATGGAGCAGCATTTTACAGAAGCAGTATATTATCTTACAAAGAGTCTGGATAAATATCGTCCGGTTATTGTAAATGACGGTTGGGAACATACGATTTCTGATATTATTACTTTGCATGATTATGAGGAAGTGGGAGATGTTCTGAAAGCAAGATATACTGAATGTAAAGATGAGATTATGTCTACAGAAGTTTATCACAGTTCCGGAAAATCTGCATTTGCCAATGGCTATGAATACAAAGGTCAGCCGGTGATCATCAGTGAATACGGCGGAATTGCATTTAATAATGATGATTCCGGATGGGGTTATGGAAATAAGGTAAATACAAAAGAAGAATTTATTAAACGTTTTGATGAGATTACTACGGCAGTAAAAGAAATTCCTTATGTATGCGGTTTCTGTTATACTCAGGTTTCCGATGTGCAGCAGGAAATTAACGGTATGATGGATATGGAGCGAAACTTTAAGGTGGATCCGGAGATTATCAGGGAGATCAATGAGCGTAAAATAGGTTACTGGAGATCATTCATGTAAAAGAAAGTTTACAGGCATCAATGGCAAGGTTGGTGCCTGTTTTCTTTATATATGTATATTCTGGCAGAAAAAATAATAAAAAACGACTTGTTAAATAGTTGTCAATATGATAAGATAAAAATATCTGAAATCTGACTAATACTAATCATGAGGAGTATGCGAGAATTGCATCTCTGTTCTTGTTGAAAATCAAACAAAAGAAAATCTACTATTAGTAAAGATTTCATATTTTTTTGCCCTAATTGTTAAAAAAAAGACAATGAAAAGGAGAATGGAGCATATGAGCAGCAAGATTACTATTATTGGAGCCGGAAGCGTAGGTTCCACAATTGCGTACACTCTGTCAAATGATGATATTGCATCTGAGATCGTGTTGATCGACATCAACAAGGAAAAGGTAGAAGGCGAAGTGATGGATATCGCCCAGGGTACCTGTTTCCGTGACCCGGTATCTATCAAAGCCGGAGAATATGAAGATGCAAAGGATTCTGATATTGTTATTATCACATCCGGTATTGCCCGTAAACCGGGACAGACTCGTATTGAGCTGACACAGACAAACGTAAATATTTTGAAAAGCATTACCCCTGAGATCGTGAAAGCGGCTCCGAATGCTCTTTATATTATCGTAAGTAATCCGGTAGATATTATGACTTATGTATTTACCAAGATTTCCGGTCTTCCGGAGAGTCAGATCGTAGGTTCCGGTACACTTCTGGATTCTGCACGTCTTCGTTTTGGATTGTCTGAGCATTTCAAGGTGGCTCAGAAAAATATTCATGCGTATGTATTCGGTGAGCATGGAGACACTTCCTTTATTCCGTGGACAGGAGCTTATATATCCGGAGTAAGTATTGATGAGTATACAGAAACCATGAAAAATCTTGGAAAAGATATTCCGGAGCTGGATAAAGATGAGATGCTTACTTATGTACAGAAATCCGGTGGGAAAATTATTGCAAATAAAGGCGCTACTTTCTATGCGGTATCTGTTTCCGTATGTAAGCTGTGCAGCATTTTGCTTTCTGCATCTGATTCTATTACAACAGTATCTTCCATGCTTCACGGCGAATATGGAATTGAAGATGTTTGTCTGAGTACATTGACTTTACTGGGACCGAATGGTGTACAGGGTAAAGTGCCTATGCGTCTTAGCAAGAGCGAGATTGAAAAACTTCAGGCAAGTGCAAAAGCTCTGAAGGATGTTATCGCACAGATCGAACTGTAAAAGATGTTTTAAATAAGAAAGGATACAGAACTATGAAGTACAGTTATTATCCGGGGTGTACCCTGAGAACAAAAGCGAAAGAACTGGATGCATATGCCAGAGCTTCCGCAAGGGCACTGGGATTTGAACTGGAAGAAATCGAGAACTGGCAGTGCTGCGGTGGAGTTTATCCGCTGGGTACTGATGAAATTGCTACAAAACTTTCTTCCGTCCGTGCTCTCAATGAGGCCAAAGAAAAAGGCCAGGATCTGGTGACACTTTGTTCTGCCTGTCATCATGTAATCAAACGTGTGAATGATGATATGAAAAATGTGGAAGATATTCGTACCAGAGCAAATAATTATATGAAGTTGGAAGAACCATACGCAGGAGAAACGAATGTACTCCATTTTCTGGAAGTGCTTCGTGACCGGGTTGGTTTCGATAAGATAAAAGAAAAAGTGGTAAATCCCCTGAAAGGAAAAAAGATCGGCGCATATTACGGATGTCTTCTTCTTCGTCCGGGAAAGATTCTGGAATTTGATAATCCGGAAAATCCGTCTGTTATGGAAGATTTTATTCGTGCCATTGGAGGAGAACCGGTGGTATATCCATATAGAAACGAATGCTGCGGCGGTTATATTTCCTTAAAAGAAAAAGATATGTCTAAAAATATGTGTAATAAGATTGTAGACAGCGCAGCCGGATTTGGAGCTGATTTCCTGATCACTGCCTGTCCGTTATGTATGTACAATCTGAATAAAAATACTGTGGGAGATCTTCCGGTATATTACTTTACAGAACTTCTGGCAGAAGCTCTGGGTGTGAAAGATGAAGCGAACGAGGAGGTGGCAAAATAGTGAATAGCGGGAAAAAGCAAGCTGAACTTATTAAAGAAATCAGCGGAGTAAATCCTTTAAAATGTATGAAGTGCGGAAAATGTTCTGCCTCCTGCCCGTCTTTTGACGAGATGGATATTAAACCTCACCAGTTTGTATCTTATGTGGTAAATGAAGATATCGAGTCTCTGGTAAAATCCAAATCTCTGTGGAAATGTCTCTCCTGTTTTGCCTGTGTGGAGCGTTGTCCGAGAGATGTGAAACCTGGTAAGCTGATCGATGCAGCAAGACAGTTGGTGGTAAGAGAAAAAGGTCAGACTTATTTATCACCAAATGAAATTCCGGAACTGCTTGATCCGGAACTTCCACAGCAGCTTTTAGTCAGCGCATTCAGAAGATATAGGAGGTAATTCGCGTGCAGAGAATAGGTGTATTTGTCTGTCACTGCGGAAATAATATCGCAGCAACAGTAGATGTTAAAAAAGTAGCAGAGATGGCTATGATGGAGCCGGGGGTTGTCCATGCAGAAGATTACCAGTATATGTGTTCTGAAGCCGGACAGGCTCTGATCGCAAAAGCAATCAAAGAAAAAAATCTGACAGGAATGGTAGTCTGTTCCTGTTCCCCCCGTATGCATGAGACTACTTTCAGAAAGGCAGCAGAGAGAGCCGGACTGAATCCTTATATGGTGGAAATTGCAAATATTCGTGAGCATTGTTCCTGGATTCATAAAGATGTGGAAGAAGCTACGAAAAAAGCAGTAATTCTTATGCGGGCAGCTATTGCAAAAGTAAATCTGAACACTCCGCTGAAACCAGGTGAGAGCCGTGTTACAAAACGTGCGCTGGTAATCGGAGGAGGTATCGCAGGTATCCAGACTGCTCTGGATATTGCAGATGCAGGTTATGAGGTAGATATTGTGGAGAAAACACCAAGTATCGGCGGAAGAATGTCTCAGTTGGACAAAACATTCCCTACTTTGGACTGTTCCGCATGTATTCTGACACCTAAGATGGTGGAAGCTGCATCACATGAAAAAATTAATATCTATACATATAGTGAAGTGGAAAAAGTTTCCGGTTTCGTAGGAGATTTCACAGTAGATATCCGCAAGAAAGCCAGAAGCGTGGATATGGACAAGTGTACAGGCTGTGGTGTCTGTCAGGAAAAATGTCCGTCAAAGAAAGCTCCCAGCGAGTTTAACAGAGGCTTGAATACAAGAAGCGCTATTTACACACCATTTGCTCAGGCGATTCCAAACGTACCTGTAATCGACAGAGAGCATTGTATCAAGTTTAAAACAGGAAAATGTGGTGTATGTGCGAAAGTATGTCAGGCAGGAGCCATTGATTACGATCAGAAAGATGAGATCGTTACAGAAAAATATGGCGCTATCGTAGTTGCTACCGGTTTTGATACCATTAAGCTGGATAATTACGATGAGTATGCTTACAGCCAGAGTAAAGATGTTATTACTTCTTTGGAACTGGAGCGTATTATGAATGCAGCCGGTCCTACAAAGGGACATCTGGAACGCCTTTCTGACGGTAAAGCGCCTAAGGAAATGGTATTTATTCAGTGTGTGGGAAGCCGTTGTTCTGATGACAGAGGAAAGAGCTATTGTTCCAAAATCTGTTGTATGTACACAGCAAAACACGCTATGCTGATTCGTGATAAATATCCGGATGTGAATGTAACCGTATTTTATATTGACGTTCGTACTCCTGGTAAGAACTTTGACGAGTTCTACAGAAGAGCAGTGGAACAGTACGGTGTAAATTATATCAAAGGTCAGGTAGGAAAAGTTATTCCTCAGCCTGATGGAAAACTTCTGGTTCAGGGTGTGGATCTTCTGGATAACCGTCAGATTCTGAAAGAAGCAGATATGGTGGTTCTGGCAACAGCTATTGAGCCGAATCCGGATGTGCGTAAGATTGCCACCATGCTGACAGCCAGCATTGACACTAATAACTTCCTTACAGAAGCTCATGCAAAACTTCGTCCTGTAGAATCTCCTACCGCAGGTATTTTCCTGTCAGGCGTATGTCAGGGACCGAAGGATATTCCTGAGACAGTAGCGCAGGCAGGCGCAGCAGCAGTAAAAGCGATTGGTCTTCTTGCGAAGGATAAACTGCTTACCAATCCATGTACTGCAAAAGCAGACGAACTTCTGTGTAACGGATGTTCTACTTGTGCCAATGTATGTCCTTATGGAGCCATTACTTATGAAGAGAAAGAAATCAATGATCACGGTATTCGTGAGACCCGTCGTATCGCAGTGGTAAACAGCGCGTTGTGTCAGGGTTGTGGCGCTTGTACCGTTACCTGTCCGTCCGGAGCTATGGACTTGCAGGGATTCTCTAACAGACAGATTCTAGCGGAGGTAGATGCAATATGTCGATAGAAGCAAAAGAAGAATTCAGACCGAAAATCGTGGCATTCTGCTGTAACTGGTGCAGCTATGCGGGAGCAGACCTGGCGGGCAGCAGCCGTCTGACTTATCCTGCAGATGTAAAGATTATCCGTGTTCCCTGTTCCTGCCGTGTCAATCCTATGTTTATTCTCCGGGCTTTCGAGAAGGGGGCAGATGGAGTAATCATGTGCGGATGTCACCCGGGAGACTGTCACTACAGTACAGGTAACTATTATGCCAGAAGACGTATGGCGCTTCTGTTTTCCATGCTGGATTATATTGGTGTGGAACATGGCCGTACCCGTGTAGAATGGGTATCTGCAGCAGAAGGCGTGAAATTCTCTACAACTATGAATGAATTTGTAGAGAAGATTCATTCTCTGGGCAAAAATGTGAGATTGGAGGATTTAAGATGCAGGAAATAATCAAGCGTGCGAAGGAACTGCTGGCTGATGGAACAGTAGCCCGTGTTCTGGGATGGAAAGCGGGAGACCTGCCTTATAATCCGGAACCGGCTTATTTTGAGACAGAAGAAGAGTTAAAAGATTTTGTATATAACGGATTTTGCGGAGCGAACTTAAGTAAATACATGATCGAAGCTTCCAAAAAAGAAGGAAAGACCATGGTTTGCCTGAAGCCCTGTGACACATACAGCTTTAATCAGTTGATCAAAGAACACCGTGTGGACAGAGAGAAAGCTTATATTGTAGGCGTGGGATGTAAAGGTAAACTGGATATTGAAAAAATCAGAAAGATGGGCATCAAGGGAATCGAAAGTATTCAGGGCGCAGAGATTACTGATGAAGCAGATACTTTGACGATCCAGACCATTTACGGAGAGAAAACCTGTGCTTATGCAGACGCTATGCTGGAAAGATGCCACGTATGCAAAGGCAAGGAGCATATGATCTACGATGAGATCATTGGAGAATCCAAGGATACAAAGGATGCAGATCGTTTTGATGAAGTAAAAAGAATTGAGGCTATGAGTCCGGAAGAGAAATTTGCTTTCTTCCAGAGTGAATTGAGCAAATGTATCCGCTGTAATGCCTGCCGAAATGTCTGTCCCGCATGTAGCTGCCGCAAATGTGTATTTGACAGTAACAAATTTGACAGCTCTCAGAAAGCAAATGTGGATTCTTTCGAAGAGAAGATGTTCCATATTATCCGCGCTTTCCATGTGGCAGGAAGATGTACGGACTGTGGAGAGTGCAGCAGAGTCTGTCCTCAGGGTATTCCCCTTCATCTGTTTAACCGTAAATTTATCAAAGATATTGATGAATTCTATGGAGAATATCAGGCTGGGGCTGATGCAGAAACAAAAGGACCGTTGACTGATTTTACATTTGATGATGTGGAACCTGGTCATACAGGAGAAAGGGGATAATGTATGTATAAGATAGCGAAAGAAAATCTGCCGGCATTATTCCAGAAGATTGCCGCAGGACAGGAATTATATTTACCGGTGCAGATCAGCGGCCAGACCAATTTTGCAGCCTGGACGGAAGATGCCAAGGTGGATCTGGATACACTGAAAACAGTAAAATCTCCGAAAGATGCATTTTTCCCTCAGAGTGAAAACCTGTATACAGTAAAACGGGATGGAAAGAAACTTTCAGTGGAACCGGAAGCGTTAAAAGAACAGGATTTCGTTGTGTTTGGCATGAAAGCCTGTGATATCAAGGGCGTGGAAGTGCTGGATAAAGTATTTCTGGCAGATCCTGTCGATACATTTTATGCTGCCCGGAGAGAACATGGAATCATCGTTGCCATGGCATGTCATGAGCCGGAAGAAACCTGCTTTTGTAAGGTATTTGGCGTAGACTGTGCAGAGCCGGTGGCTGATGTGGCAACCTGGATGGTAGAAGGAAATCTGTACTGGAAAGCGCTTACTGAAAAGGGAGAAAACCTTACAAAAGAGGTGGAAAGCCTTCTGGAAAATGCAGATGCTTCCGAGGAAGAGAAAGTGGAGGCTGAAAAAACAGCGATCCGCAATATTGTAGAAAAACTTCCTTATTCCCATCTGTCTTTAGAGGGATGGAACGGAGAGGCTCTGAATGAAAAATTCAATTCCGAGCTGTGGGAAGAATTATATAAACCGTGTCTGGCTTGTGGAACGTGTACTTTCGTATGTCCTACCTGCCAGTGCTACGACATTAAAGATTATGATACCGGACATGGAGTACAGCGGTATCGCTGCTGGGATTCCTGTATGTACTCTGACTTTACTATGATGGCTCACGGAAATAACCGTACCAGCCAGATGCAGAGATTCCGTCAGAGATTCATGCACAAATTAGTATATTTCCCGGCAAATAATGATGGAATGTACTCCTGTGTAGGCTGCGGACGTTGCGTGGAAAAATGTCCGGCATCCTTAAATATTGTAAAAGTAATTAAATCCTTTCAGAAACAGGGAGGTGACAAATAATGAGCGAATGTACCTGTCACAAAAATTATACACTTGATACACTGATTCCCCAGGTGGGAATTATTACAGATATCCGTCAGGAGACACCGGACGTAAAAACCTTCAGAGTCAATGCACCGGAAGGAGGAAAGCTTTTTGAGCATATGCCCGGACAGTGCGCTATGGTCTGCGCGCCGGGTATCAGTGAAGGTATGTTTTCCATTACTTCTTCACCAACAAATAAAGAATATCAGGAATTCAGTATTAAAAAATGCGGAATCCTGACCGATTATCTCCACAGCCTTCAGGTAGGCGATGAAATTACGGTTCGCGGACCTTACGGAAATCATTTTCCGGTGGAGACAGAATTAAAAGGGAAGAACCTTCTGTTTATTGCAGGCGGTATCGGACTGGCTCCGCTTCGTTCTGTTATTAATTATGTGCTGGACAACCGGGAGAATTATGGAACTGTAGATATCCTGTACGGTTCTCGTTCCGCAGACGATCTGGTACAGTTAAAAGAAATCCAGGAAGTATGGATGAAAACAGAAGGAGTAAATGTATATCTGACTATTGACCGAGAACAGGAAGGCTGGGACGGTCATGTGGGATTCGTTCCTACTTACCTGAAAGAAATCGGCTTTACCACTGATAAAGTGGCTCTGGTCTGCGGACCGCCGATCATGATCAAGTTTGTACTGGCGGGACTTCAGGAAATGGGATTTACCAAAGAACAGGTATATACCACACTGGAGCTGCGTATGAAATGCGGTGTGGGTAAATGCGGACGCTGCAACATTGGATCAAAATATGTGTGCAAAGACGGTCCTGTATTCCGCTTTGATGAAATCGACGAGCTGCCTAACGAGTATTAAATGAAAGGAATTGGTATAAATACATGGAAAAAATGGTAAATGTGTTTTTCTTTGGTAAGAGATACAGTGTACCTGCAGAACTGACTATTATGACTGCTATGGAATATGCAGGTTATACTCTGAAAAGAGGCTGCGGATGCCGTCATGGTTTCTGTGGTGCGTGTGCAACAATTTACAGAATTAAAGGCGATAATGAACTGAAAACTTGTCTTGCCTGTCAGACTCAGGTACAGGAAGGTATGTATGTGGCAAGTATTCCATTCTTCCCGACAGATAAGAGAACATATGATATTGAAGAAATCCGTCCGAATCAGCAGATTATGATGGAACTGTATCCGGAAATTTACAGTTGTATCGGATGTAATGCCTGTACAAAAGCCTGTACTCAGGATCTGAACGTTATGCAGTATATCGCATACGCCCAGAGAGGAGAATTTGAAAAATGTGCAGAGGAGTCCTTTGACTGTGTAAGTTGTGGATGTTGTTCCGTGAGATGTCCGGCAGGTATTTCTCATCCTCAGGTTGCTCAGTTGGCAAGACGTCTTACAGGAAAATATATTGCGCCGAAAGCAGAACATCTGGACAAACGTGTGGAAGAGATCAATGCAGGCGCATATGACGAACTGATCGAGCAGATCATGCAGAAACCGATCACTGAGATGAAAGAACTTTACAACAACAGAGAGATTGAAAAATAAGGAGGGCAGAACATGTATACACCATATCCAGAACATATGATGGAATCTATTAAAAAGGTAGAGGCCACAAGAAAAGAACGTATGTCTACAGAACCGAGACGTCTGACAGCAGACGAAAAAGATGCGCTCCTGAAGGAATTTCATCCGGATTATAAAGAAGAAGCATTTGAAGAAATCAAAGTTGGCCCAAACAAGGGACAGAAAGCCAATAAAGAACTGGTACACCTTCTTCATTCAAACAGCCGTTTACTGAAAGATAAAGTAGATCTGAATAAAGTAGATTACGATGTGGACGTACTGGTAATCGGCGGCGGCGGAGCAGGCGCTTCCTGTGCGATTGAAGCTCACAATGCGGGAGCTAATGTTATGATGGTAACAAAACTCCGTATCGGAGACGCTAATACCATGATGGCAGAGGGAGGTATCCAGGCAGCAGATAAAGAAAATGATTCTCCTGTACAGCATTATCTGGATGCATTCGGCGGCGGACATTTTGCTGCAAAACCGGAACTGGTAAAACGTCTTGTAATGGAAGCTCCGGATGCTATCAAATGGCTGAATGAGCTGGGCGTAGAATTTGACAAAGAAGAAGACGGAAGAATGATCACTACTCACGGCGGCGGAACTTCCAGAAAGAGAATGCACGCAGCAAAGGACTACTCCGGTTCTGAAATCATGCGTACTCTTCGTGATGAAGTGCTGAACCGTCAGATTCCTGTTGTAGAATTTACTGCAGCAGTAGAGCTGATCAAAGATGAAAAAGGTCAGGTTGCCGGCGCTGTTCTGAAAAATATGGAAACAGACGATTATCTGGTAGCAAGAGCGAAAACAGTAGTTATCGCTACCGGTGGTGCAGGACGTATGCATTATCAGGGATTCCCAACTTCCAACCATTACGGAGCAACTGCAGACGGCTTGATTCTGGGATATCGTGCAGGGGCATCCTTACTGTATCAGGATTCTATCCAGTATCATCCTACAGGAGCTGTTTATCCGGCACAGATTCTGGGCGCTCTCGTAACAGAGAAGGTTCGTTCTGTAGGCGCACAGTTGGTAAATGCGGAAGGCGAAGCTTATATTCATCCTCTGGAAACCCGTGATGTAAATGCATCCGGCGTTATCCGTGAATGTAAAGAAGGCCGGGGCGTAGAAGTTCCGGGAGGACAGCAGGGTGTATGGCTGGATACTCCAATGATTGAAATGCTGGGCGGAGAGGGAACTATCGAGAAGAGAATCCCGGCTATGTTCCGTATGTATATGAATTACGGCATTGATATGAGAAAAGTTCCGATCCTGATTTATCCTACTCTTCATTATCAGAACGGTGGACTGGAGATCGAAGGAGATGGATTTACAAAATCTATCGACAACCTGCTGGTAGCAGGCGAGGCTGTAGGAGGAATCCACGGAAGAAACCGTCTGATGGGTAACTCCCTTCTGGATATCATTGTATTCGGAAGAAATGCAGGTAAAGCGGCAGCAGCGAAAGCAAAAAATGTAGAACTTGGTACTATGAATCTGGATCACGTGGAAAATTATGCAAAAGAGCTGGATGAAGCAGGTGTGACAACAGGAGACGTATCTCCGCTGCTGCTTCCCAAATATGCAAGACACGAGAGATAAGAAATAGAAATGTGGGACAAAGATGCGGGAGAATTCTCTCGTATCTTTGTCTGGAAATGGAGTGTGAAGTCTGATGCGTGAAATTAATGTTCAGCAGATTACAGATGTTGTGGAAAAACTTTGCATCGAGGCAAATGAGCATTTGCCGGAGGATGTAAAGGGTGCAATCAGAACCTGCCGTGCCTGTGAGGACGGGGAGATTGCCTGTGGAGTTCTGGATAATATTATCGAGAACTTTGAAATTGCAGATAAAGAATGTGTACCGATCTGTCAGGATACAGGAATGGCCTGCGTATTCCTGGAAATCGGTCAGGATGTGCATATGGTTGGCGGTAATCTGACAGATGCTGTCAATGAAGGTGTTCGTCGTGGTTACGATAAAGGATATCTGAGAAAATCTGTAGTAAAAGATCCTGTTCGCCGTGGAAATACGGGAGACAATACACCGGCTATGATCTATACAGAAATCGTTCCGGGAGAAAATATCAAGATTACTGTAGGTCCTAAAGGATTCGGAAGTGAAAATATGAGTGCGATCCGTATGTTTAAACCTTCCGCAGGACTTCAGGGAATCAAAGATTTTATCATTGAGACTGTGGAGACAGCAGGACCGAACCCATGTCCTCCTATGGTGGTTGGCGTTGGTATCGGCGGAACTTTCGATAAGGCTGCGCTTCTGGCAAAGAAGGCTCTTATGAGACCTCTGGATTCCTCCAATGAAGATCCTTTCTATGCAGATCTGGAAGTGGAGATGCTGGAAAAGATTAATGAACTGGGAATCGGACCTCAGGGATTTGGCGGAAAAACTACAGCTATCGGTCTGAATATTGAGACACTGCCTACTCATATTGCAGGAATGCCCTGTGCAATCAATATCAACTGTCATGTAACCCGTCATAAATCGGAGGTGATCTAATATGGCTAAGAAGATAACACTGCCTCTTACAGAGGAACTGGCAAAAACACTTCATGCAGGAGATCAGGTACTGCTTACCGGTACCATTTATACCTCCCGTGATGCAGGACATAAAAGAATGTGTGAAGCGCTGGCAAAAGGAGAAGAAATTCCTTTTGATCCCACAGATGCTACTATTTATTATGTAGGTCCTACTCCGGCAAAACCAGGTCAGGTGATCGGTTCCGCAGGTCCTACAACCAGCGGACGTATGGATGCCTACGCTCCTACTATGATGTCTGTAGGCGCAAGAGGAATGATCGGTAAAGGCGCTCGTCTTCCAGAAGTAGTAGACGCTATGAAAAAATACAGCGGCGTTTATTTTGGCGCTATTGGAGGAGCAGGCGCTCTTCTGGCAAAATGTATCAAAAAAGCAGAATTGATCGCATATGAAGATCTGGGTGCGGAAGCGCTGAGAAAACTGTATGTGGAAGATATGCCTCTCGTTGTTATTATTGACAGTGAGGGAAATAACCTTTATGAAGAGGGAAGAGCAGAATACCTGAAAAATAGAAAATAAATACAGGAATATGTGAATAGAACTGTCGCATGAGATATTTTTTGATGTTTCATGCGACAGTTCCATGAAAACAGGTTAGATGAGGATAGGAGAAAAAATACAATGGATATGAAATTAGTTGCAGATTTGATGGAAGCGTTGATGATTCTTTGTTTTGGTCTTTCATGGCCGATTTCCATTCGGAAGTCCTGGGTTTCCAGAACTGCAAAAGGAAAGAGTCTGTTTTTTGAATGTTTCATCTGGATTGGATATGTATTCGGTATTGCCCGTAAATTCATGCAGATCAGCATGGGTGTGGAGACAAGCTGGCTGTTCTATCTGGGATGGTTCTTCTATTTCCTGAATATTGTGGAGATTACCATTGATATGGCACTGTATTTCAGAAATGTAAAACTGGATAAAGAACGGGACGCAAAGAACGCGTAAAGAAGAGAATTGGGCATGGGACATGGAAAGTATGTTTCATGCCTTTTTTTATTTTGAACGGTATCTTTTGTCGGGATATTTTGAAAAATTTTATATGAAAGTTCTGTTATGCTGAGAGGATTTTGCCATATGACAGATGAGAAAGTGAAATTCTCCCATTGTGCAATTATTCACCTCGTATTACAATCAAATGTAGAACAGCTATTGCAGAAAGGCGGAAAATAACTATGCTTTTAGGGATTGATGTGGGAACGTCCAGTATCAAGGGAATGGTAATGGAGGAAGATGGAAAGATACTGGCGGTCTGCGCCAGAAATTATGATGTGAGTTTTCCCCGGGCGAATCAGGCAGAGCAGGATCCCCGGATGTGGTGGGAAGGGTTGTGTCAGGTGATGGAGGAATTAGGGGAAAAATGTCCGAAAATGAAAGAAAACTTACGGGGAATCGGACTTTCCGGGCAGATGCATGGTCTGGTTGCCATTGACAAAGAAGGGACTCCGGTACGCCCGGCTATTATATGGATGGATCAGAGAGCTACAAAGGAATTGGAAGAAATCAATGAAAAAATACCAACCCAAAAGCAGGGAGAAATCTTTCACAACCGGGTATTTAACGGTTTTGCTCTGCCATCCCTTTTATGGGTAAAACAGGAAGAACCGGAAGTATATGAAAAAATTGATAAGATTTTTCAGCCGAAGGATTATATCAGATACTGTATGACGGGAGAAGCAGGAACAGAGGAGTCCGATGCTTCTGCCGCATTGCTGATGAATGTGGGAAAGAGAGACTGGGCCTGGGAGGAGCTGGAGCTTTTGGGAATCCGAAAGGATATTTTACCTTCTCTTGGGAAGTCCTGGGAGATTGCAGGGAGAGTAACGGAGAAAGCCGGGAAGGAATTAGGTATCCGAGGGGGGATTCCGGTGGTCTATGGCGCCGGAGATCAACAGGCACAAAGTATTGGAAAT
Source organism: Eubacterium sp. UBA3279 (assembly GCA_002361775.1). GTDB lineage: Bacteria > Bacillota > Clostridia > Lachnospirales > Lachnospiraceae > Oliverpabstia. Next base: position 69,212 of record DETV01000048.1, on the reverse strand, counting down.
GGGGCGGTGAGAGAAGGACTTTTGATTTCTAATATAGGAACTGGCGCACAGGTATCCTGTTACAGTAAAAAAGATCGTTATGATAAAGAACTTCGGACACATACGTTTTGCCACGGAATTCCTGACGGCTATACGATTTACGGCGCTATGCTTTCCGGCGGAATGTCTTTGAAATGGATGAAAAATAATATCCTACAGGCAGAAAGTTTTGACCAGTTAAGCGCTATGGCCAGTGAAACGGCTCCGGGAAGCGAGGGGGTTATTTTCCTCCCCTATCTCAGTGGAGAACGGACACCACTTATGAATCCCAGAGCAAGGGGGATGTTTTTTGGACTTTCCATAGATCAGGATCGCCGTCACCTGACCAGAGCAGTGATGGAGGGAGTTACGTATGCGCTGAAGAGTTCACTGGATATTCTCCAGGGCATGGGAATAGACGGCAAACGGATACTGGCTTCCGGAGGCGCCGCACAAAGTCCGGTGTGGTTACAGATTCAGGCTGATATCCTGGAAAAAGAGGTGCAGGTTTGTAAGGTAAAGGAACAGGCCTGTCTGGGAGCCTGTATTCTGGTAGGGGTAGGATGCGGTATTTATGCAGATATAGAACAGGCATGTGAAAAACTGGTATCGTATGAAGATAAAATTTATCTTCCAAATCAGAAGAATCAGTCAATTTATCGGGAACAATATGGAAAATTCCAGGGACTTTATGAGAATACAAAAAAATTTTTATAACTATTTGTAACTGTGAAGATACTGAACAGTTACAAATAGCCTTAGCCATGTCAAAAGAAGAAAATAGGAGAAGCAAGTGATAACAAAAGAATATATTAGAATGATGTCTGGAAACAGAACCTATAACAAAGGTGTAGAGGTATATAACGGAGGAAAAGTAGTACGCTTTTCAGAAGAAGAAAATGCAGATGGACTTATCGTTCTGGAAGCGCAGGTAAAAGGGAGTGGACGAAACTGGTATGAGGTTTATCTGTTATGGGATCCGGAATGGGATGAACTGGTGGAGTCGGATTGTGAATGTCCTGCATTTTATGAATATGAAGGAATCTGTAAACATTGTGTAGCTGTACTTCTGGCATATTATTATGAGATACAGCGAAAAGTCCCCTCGGGCAAGTTTGCCGGAGGAGGAAGGAAAAAATTAGAGGATTTTCTTGGCGTGCAGAAAGGTCTGGAGAGAAAGACCACGGAAAGCATTCAAAAACTACTGAAAAAGAACGCTCTGGCGAAAAGTCTTCCACTGCTCCAGGGGAATATCTGTGGAAAAGTACGATTAGAACCTCATCTGACTGTGGATAACTCCGGCGCTTCTGTCAACTTTAAAATTGGGGCAGAGAAGATGTATGTGCTGAAGGATATTTTTACTTTTGCAAATGCAGTAGAAAATCAGAAAGATTATTCTTATGGTAAGAATCTTTCTTTTATCCATATAATGGAAGCCTTTATACCGGAAGACAGACCGTTGGTATCCCTGGTTCTGGAATGGGCGGAAAAAAATCGGTATCGTTATCTGGATTATCAATCTTATTATACAGGGTACGGGACGGCGAGAAGTAAGGTGATGGATTTTTCGGCGGGGGAGTTCGAAGAGTTTTTAATGCTTCTTCGGGGAAAGGAGATTCGAGCTTCTGTTTTTTATACAGAAGAGAAGGAGTGGCTGATTTCAGACCGGGAACCGGAGCGGAAACTGGAAATTAAAGGGACAAAAGATGGGATTGAAGTTTCTATCAACCGATTAAGCGGTATGCGGGGAAAGGCTTATAATATTTTTTTCGTAAATGAGGAAATCGTACTGGAAAGCAGAGAAAGAATGAAATTGGTGCAGGATTTTCTCGAGTGCATGGCGGATATTCCGGAGAGAAAAATTTTTATTGAGAAAAAAGATGTCCCTTTGTTTTGCATGGAATTGCTTCCCCAATTGGAACAGTGTTTTCAGTGCAGCAAAGACAATTTTAACGAGCAGGAGTACGGTGTTGCCCAGCCGGAATTTTCCGTTTATTTTGATGCTCCTCAGTCAGATATGATTACCTGTAAGCCAAAAGTATCGTATGACAAAAAGACTTACAGCCTGTATGATACAGAAGATATTTCTCTTCGAGATATGGGAAAAGAAACGACGGTACGTAATATAGTTCAGCGTTATGGAGATGCCTACGATCAGAAACAGCAGGCGATGGTGATTACGGATGAAGACAGGATTTATGATCTGTTGACGGAAGGAATACCGGAATTTCAGCAGATTGGTCAGGTATATATTTCGGATGCGTTGAAGGGAATGCAGGTGCATCCTTCCCCCAAGGTTACGGTGGGAGTGTCTATTGATAGTGGGTTGATGGAGTTGAAACTGACGGCAGGGGAGATGTCAAAAGAAGAATTAGTTGATATTTTATCCCGATATAACCGGAAGAAAAAATATTACCGGCTGAAGGATGGAAGTTTTGTTCAGAAAGAGGACGGTGGTCTGGACGTTCTGGCAGATATGCGGGAGACGTTACTGCTGACTGACGAGCAGCTTACCAGAGAAAGTATAACAGTGGATAAATACAGGGCGCTGTATATCGACGCCCAGTTGAGAGATAATCCAGTGGTTTCTTCTGTCCGGGATAAAAGTTTCCGTTCTCTGGTCCGGAATATGAAAACGGTGGAAGACAATGATTTTGAAGTTCCCGCATCTTTGGAGCCTGTTTTGCGGGGATATCAGAAAACGGGGTTTCTCTGGCTGAAAACATTGTCTGCCAATGGCTTCGGAGGAATCCTTGCAGACGATATGGGATTGGGGAAAACGTTGCAGGTAATCTGTTATCTGTTGTCAGAATATGAGGAAAATCTGACACGGAAAAATGAGGAATCATCTGAAAGAAAGAAACCAGACAGGAAAGAGAGAAATACTCTGATCGTCACACCTGCTTCTCTGGTGTACAACTGGAAGAGTGAACTGGAACGTTTTGCACCGCAGCTTACAGGGAAAATAGTTGTAGGAACAGCTTTACAAAGACAGGAGATTCTGGAATCGGCGAATGAAAAAGATATTCTGATCACTTCCTACGATCTTTTGCGCAGAGATGTGGAGCATTACAAAAAATATCATTTCCAACATCAGATTATTGATGAAGGACAGTATATCAAAAATCACAGCACACAGGTGGCAAAGGCGGTAAAGAAAATACAGGCAGATACCCGTTTTGCCCTTACGGGGACACCGGTGGAGAACAGACTGAGTGAACTTTGGAGTATTTTCGATTATCTGATGCCGGGTTTTCTCTACAGTTATACCCGATTTCGGACAGAACTGGAACAGCCGATTGTACAGCATGACAGTGAAGAGGCGAGGGAACGTCTGCGGAAGATGATTCGTCCTTTTGTGTTGAGAAGGCTGAAAAAAGATGTATTGCAGGACCTTCCGGAAAAAGTAGAAGAAAACAGATATACCTGTCTGGAAGGAGAACAGCAGAAATTATACGACGCTCATGTAAAACGGATGAGACTTTTGCTGGACAAACAAACGGAAGAAGAATTCAATACTTCCAAGATTGTCATTTTGTCAGAATTGACAAAACTAAGACAGATTTGCTGCGATCCAGCGCTGCTTTTCGAAGAATATAAGGGAGAATCAGCAAAACTAGAGATGTGTGTGGATATGATCTGTAATGCGGTAGAGGGTGGTCATAAGATTCTTGTGTTTTCTCAGTTTACTACCATGCTGGATCGTCTTGCAAAACGACTGGATAAAGAAGGGATAAATTACTATATGCTGACTGGATCTACAGGAAAAGAAAAACGGGCAAAAATGGTGGAAGACTTTAATCAGGATGAAGTTCCGGTATTTTGCATTTCTCTGAAAGCCGGAGGGACAGGTCTGAATCTTACAGCAGCAGATATTGTGATTCATTATGATCCCTGGTGGAATCTGGCAGTACAAAATCAGGCGACTGACAGAGCGCATCGAATTGGACAGAAAAATACGGTCAATGTATATAAATTGATTACGAAAGATACTATAGAAGAAAACATCGTAAAACTTCAGGAGAAAAAATATGCTCTTGCAGATCAGATCCTGTCTGGAGAGGATATGGGAAGCGGAAGTTTTACAAGAGAAGAAATATTGGAATTGATCTCGAAGTGATAAAAGGGAGTTTCAAATATGAATAAAGCAATGCATCTTTTTTTAAAAGCTCTGTCAGATCCCGAGACAAAGCTGGATGTACAGAAATCCCGGCGGTTGATGAACCTGAAAACCATAGATCCCTTTAAGGGGTTTTACAGAACGTTGGATACAAAGATTTATCATGGAAAACATGAAGTTCCCATACGGATTTATTTTCCCAACGAGGAATCTTATGATACAGTTGATATTGAGGAATTGCAGAGAAATGAAAAGAATTACAGCGGCAATATGGGGGACAATACCTGCCCGGTGATTTTGTATATTCACGGAGGCGGCTTTGTTACAGAAAGCGTGGAATCTTATAATCGGGTGTGTTGGAATCTGGCAAAACATACCGGTCATGTGGTGGTTTCTATAGATTATCCGTTGGCGCCGGAACATCGGTTTCCCCGGCAGATAGAAGATTGTTATGCTGTAGCCAGAGCGGTGCTGACGGACAGGAGTATCCTGAATGTGGAACCGGAGCAGATTACACTGATGGGAGACAGCGCCGGAGGAAATATTACGGCTGCAGTGTCTTTGATGGCGCGGGACCGGGGAGAATTTACCGTTGCAAGACAGATTTTAATTTATCCTTGTCTGAATAATAATTATGAAGAAAACAACGGTTTCCCGTCTGTGATGGAAAACGGGCAGGATTATCTTCTTACCCGGCAGAATATGGCGGATTATCTGGAATACTATCAAAGTTCGGAAGAAGATAAAAGTAATCCTTATTTTGCCCCTTTACTGGAGGAGAATTTGAAAAATTTACCCGATACACTGATTATTACGGGTAAATTTGATCCTTTGCGGGATGAAGGGGAAACATTTGCCCGGAAATTAAAAGAAGCCGGTAATAAAGTGGAGCATCACAGAATTGAAGAGGGGATTCACGGCTTTTTCCTCTTGGAACCTTTTTATACTCCGGTACGGGAAACCTATGGGTATATCAATGAATTTTTGCAGAATGAGGAAAAGGAGATGAAGTAAAACTTGAGTTCCGGAAGAAAGAAGTGGCGGTTACTGGAAAATACAGCAAAAATTTTTCCGGCAACCAGCGGAAAAAAGGATGAAAGAGTGTTTCGTATATCCTGTCAGCTAAGGGAAGAAGTAGATCCGGCAAAACTGCAGAAGGCCTTAGATCTGTGCATGGAGGATTATCCTATGTTTTTGTGCGTGCTGCGGGGAGGGTTGTTTTGGAATTATCTGGAAGAATCCCATTTACGTCCCGCAGTCCGGGAAGAATATCGTCCTCCCTGCAGTCAGATTTATGTGAGGGATCAGAAAAATCTTCTTTTTGAAGTCACATATTATAAAAAACGGATCAATTTTGAAACGTATCATGCCCTGACAGATGGAACAGGGGCGATGCAGTTTGTAAAAACGCTGATATTTTATTATTTAAAAGAACGGTACCCAAAATGGATCACCGGTTCTCCCCGGCAGGTGCAGATCGACGCCACAGAAAATGAAATGTCAGAAGATAGTTTTGAAAAATATTATTCCGATCAGGGAAAAGGAGAAAATATTCCTAAATATAAAGCCCATCAAATGAAATTTCGCAAGACGGAATATCATCAGCTTCATTTGACGGAAGGGATTTTATCTGTAAAGGAAATGCTGGAAACGGCCAGATCCTATGGAACTACCCTTACCGTTTATCTGACGGCGGTGTATCTTTGCGCTATAGCAGAGGAAATGAGTGAACGACAAAAGAAAAAACCGGTGGCATTGATGATTCCGGTGAATTTGAGAAATTATTTTCCCTCTGATTCGGTGAGAAATTTTTTCGGATGGATTGATATCGGCTATGATTTTTCCAAACAAAGCAAAAAACTGGAGGATGTGATAGAATTTACTTCCCGTTTCTTCAAAGAGGAACTGACTCCCCGGCGGATAGCTGCCAGAATGAACGGACTGATCAGACTGGAGAAAAATCCTTTTATGAGAATATTACCCTTACCGGTGAAATTATGGGGGATGCAGGCGGGAGCTATGTTTTCTTCTTCCAGCGGAACGGCGGTTTTTTCGAATATTGGAAAAATAGAAATGCCAGAAGAGTGCAAAGAATATATAGACTGGTTTGATTTTTATACCACCACTCCCAAGATGGAAATCTGTATGTGTTCCTATGAAGATAATCTGACCATCAGTTTTACTTCCTGTTTTGCGGAGAGTGTGGTGGAGAAAAATTTTTTCCGTATGCTGACGGCAACGGGAGCTGGCGTAAAGATTATTTCCTGGAATGATGAGAAAGGGGAGTTGTAGGATGCAATATTGTGAAAGATGTAAGGTTCAGGTGCTGTGTCCTTCAAATCGATGTCCCTTATGTCAGGGAAAACTGGAAGGGAAACCGGAGAAGGAGGGACAATTATTTCCTGATATGACCCGGGAAAAATCAGTCATTACACTCTTTATGAGAATATTTACGTTTTCCTGCATCGCAGTGGTTGTATTAAGCTTTGCAATCAATCTGATGATCCCCGTCAGGGTATTTTGGGCAGGATTTTCTTCTGCGGCAGTGGTGTGCGTATGGGTGCTTACGGCAGTGGCAATTTATAAACGGAAAAATTTGCTGAAAAATACACTCTGGGAAATGGTGTTGCTGTGTGGAATCTGCGTATTATGGGATTTTCTCACAGGTTATCGGGGATGGTCGCTGGAATATGGAATTCCTATCACTATTCTTCTGGTATTTCCTGTTTTGACTATGATAGTGAAGATTCTTCATCTGCCTTCCGTTTATTATATGATTTATTATATTATGACTTGTCTGGCAGGTATTTTACAGATGATTTTCTGGGTAACCGGTCTTGTGCAAATGAAAATTCCGGTGATTTTATGTGGAACTGTGTCCATTTTGATTCTGGCGGGGCTGATTATTTTCCAGGGACGTAGTTTTTGGGAAGAAATCAGGAAAAAAACCTATATGTGAATACAAAGAATTATCAATATAGTTGTTGTATTATTGGGAATTTCTCTTTATAATGATAAGTGGCAGGCAACTGTTCAGAGTGAAGGTGTGAAACAGTTACAAATTTCTATAAAGGAGAGGGAATATGAAAGCAGCAAATGTAGCAGAGGTTGTAAAAAGTGAAAAAGCAGTCAGCCTTTTCAAACAGATGTATGGCGAAAACAGAGTGGAAGAGAATGCAAAACGGTATGAAATGGTAGCAGAGGGTTTTGCAAAAGAGTTTGGAGACAGAGAATTTGAATTCTTTACCGCGCCGGGAAGAACAGAAATCGGCGGTAATCATACGGACCATAACCATGGAAAGGTTCTGGCAGGAAGCGTACATCTGGACTGTGTAGCGGCTGCTTCTGCCAATGGAACTCATACAGTTACGCTGATCAGCGAAACTTATAACCAGCGTCTGGTGATTGATCTGGACAATCTGGCTCCTACAGAGAAGACCACAGGTACAGAGCCGTTGTTGAAAGGTATTTTTGCAGGTCTTCTGGAGAAAGGTTTTAAAGTAGACGGTTTTGATGCTTATGTGACTTCTAATGTTATTGGAGGCGCAGGGGTAAGTTCTTCTGCTTCTTTTGAAATGTTAGTTTGTGTTATCGTGGATTATCTGTTTAACGATGGAAAAATCGGTGTGGTGGCTTATGCAAAAGCAGGTCAGTATGCGGAAAATAAATATTGGCTGAAGGGTTCCGGTCTTCTGGATCAGTTGGCTTGTGCAGTTGGCGGTATGATAACTATAGATTTTGCGGATATTGAAAATCCGAAAATTCGTGAGATTCAGTGTAATTTTGATGAAATGGGTCACGATCTGGTTATTATCAATACAGGAAAGGGTCATGCAGACCTGAGCGCGGAATATTCTGCAGTGCCGAATGAAATGAAGAAGGTTGCTGAATATTTTGGAAAAGAAGTGTTGCAGCAGGTTGACGAAGAGGCAGTTATTGAAAATGTACGGGCGATTCGTGAATTTGCCGGAGACCGGGGAGTACTTCGTGCGTTCCATTTCTTTGAAGAAAATAAGAGAGTGGATGCAGAAGTAGAAGCTTTGGAAGCAAAAGATTTTGATACATTCCTGAGAAAAATCACAGAATCTGGAGATTCTTCCTGGAAATGGCTGCAGAACTGCTATTGCAATGAGACTCCTGAGGAACAGTCTATTACAGTGGCGCTGGCGCTGACCAAATTGTATCTGGATAAGATCGGTCATGGCGTATGCCGTGTACATGGAGGCGGATTTGCCGGAGTTATCGCAGCATTTCTTCCAAAAGAATATACAGAAGGCTTTACACAGTATATTGATAAAGCTCTGGGAGAGGGATCTGCGTATGTTATGCATATCCGTCCACAGGGAGCGATCAAGGTAGAATTGAACTAATATAGATACATAGAAAGAAAACGTCCCGTATGGAAAGTGCGGTATTTATAAGACAGTTAACAGCCACGGTAGTTTGCACTGCTGTGGCTGTTCTTGTATTTTATCCTGTTATGATGATAATAGGGAACCGAATTTTCTTCAACTGTACATATGAAGGAAGTATAAAATTTCCAGTTTGTTAAGGTGAAAAGAGTTATATAAATGAGAAATTGCAAAGGAGAAGAGAATGATACTTTCAGATAAAACATTAATGAAAATGATTAAAGAGCAAACACTTGTTGTCGAACCCTTGAAAATTGAACAAATACAACCGGCGAGCATTGATATTCGCATTGGGAATACATACAGTGTTGTGGAGGATTCGTCCTCCGGTATAATTGATTTAAATGGTGAAATAGTATATAAACAAATTACCGCAGAAAAATATATATTGCTTCCGGGACAATTTGTACTGGCTACAACAATGGAATATTTCGAATTGCCTGATAATCTTACCGCATTTGTTGAAGGACGCAGCTCTTTGGGAAGAATGGGATTATTTATTCAAAACGCAGGTTGGGTTGATCCTGGATTTAAGGGTGAAATAACATTGGAATTGTTTAATGCGAATAGATGTGCTATTGAGTTGAGGGCAGGACGACGAGTTGGACAATTAGTATTTGCACAGCTTGACGATACGGCATTGAATCCATATAGAGGAAAATATCAGGGGCAAAGAGGCGCAACAGGTTCAAAAGTGTTTTTAGACAAGGATAAATGAAAGGAATGATTGCAAGTTGCTTTCCAGAATGAAATATTCCTGACAAGCAAGAAAATTTGTGTGATCAGGTTACAGTCAAAAGAGAGGAAACACGCTATAATAGCATCAGATTTTAACATCATTGATAGACGATAAGGAGAGAAAGAATGACATACGTATTATCTTTTCTGGAAGGAATCATCACGTTTATTTCCCCTTGTCTGCTGCCTATGCTTCCCGTATATGTTCTTTATTTTACAGGAGGAAAAGCGGAAGAGGGAAAAAGCAGAAAAACCTTGGTGAATGCTTTGGGATTTGTATTAGGATTTACGTTGGTGTTTGTGGCTCTGGGAGCATTTATGGCAGGGCTGGGAAGTCTTTTGCAGCGATACCAGACAGTGGTAAATCTGATCACCGGAGCGGTGGTGATTATTTTTGGATTAAATTTTATGGGGATTTTAAATATCGGACTGCTGAATGGAACCCATAAAATTCAAAAAGAGGTAAAGGAACTGGGATTTTTTTCGGCAGTGGTTTTTGGAATTATTTTTTCTATCGGGTGGACTCCCTGTGTGGGAACTTTTCTGGGTTCGGCTTTATTGATGGCTTCTCAGCAAGGATCGGTACTGCAGGGGATTGTTATGCTTTTTTTATATTCTCTGGGACTGGGAATTCCGTTTCTTGTGAGCGCCCTGTTGATTGATAAGCTGAAAGGAACTTTCCAGTTTATTAAGACTCATTATCAGGTGATTAACCGGGTGTGCGGCGCTCTGCTGGTGGGGATTGGTATTTTGATGATGACAGGATTGATGAGCAGAGTTTTGGGAATGCTGTCATAAAAAAGGAGGCCGGAATGAAAAAATATGGAAAATTAATAGGGATGGCAGTGGTTTTGGCTGCAATCCTTGGGGTGGCGATATTTGCCTATCAAAAATTGCAGGCTGAAGCGAATATTCCCTCTCTGGAAGAAAAAGTGAAAAATTCGGAAACAGAGGAGAAAAAGGGAGAGGAAGTAACAGAAAATGCTGAGAAAGAGGAATCCAAGCCGGAAGAGGAGGAGACATCAGGTGATCCGGGAGCTAAACGGCAGGAAGCCATAGACGTAACTTTTTATGACAGCGAAGGAAAAGCAGTAAAACTTTCTGATTATTACGGGAAGCCTGTAGTAATGAATTTCTGGGCTACCTGGTGCGGTTACTGTAAACAGGAAATGCCTGATTTTCAGGAGGTTTATGAGGAATATAAGGATAAAGTAGAATTTCTTTTTATTAATTCCACAGATGGTTCCCGGGAAACCAGAGAAAAGGCAGAAACCTATCTTCAGGAGCAGGGATATACGATTCCCGCATTTTATGACGAGGATATGAATGCGGTCTATACTTATTCGGTAAATTCTCTGCCGACTACAATGTTATTGGATAAAGAAGGAAGGGTGGCGGCGTATGCCCCCGGGCTTATAGAAAAGGAAGCTTTGATAAAGGCTTTGGACACATTATTAGGGGAGGGTTGATTCACTCCCCTAATAATGTGTGGAATAAATGTCCGGCAATATAAAAAGTGGTTTCATAGTGAATGTAAAGACAGGTATTTTTATCCCAGAGAAGTTGAAGCTGAGCGGGAAATTCCTCATCTTCATCATAAAAACGCAGGTATACAGGGAAAAAATCAAAGACAGGGAGATAGAATGCAACATCTCCCATAGGCGCGGGAGTACCGCCCAGGCGTTGACAGGCATCTGTCAATACAGCGGTTTTGCCTGCAAAATATTTTCCATATGTATTCAGTCCACTTTCGCCCACAGCCTCTGAGGCATTTTTCATACCGCCCAGATTACCTACAGGACTCCACTCCCCGGACAGTACAGGCCTTCCTTTGGGATTGCAGATCATATCATAGATAGAAAGCACTTCATTAAATCCGCCTTCCCTCCAAAGGTGTTGAGCATCCAGATATTCCACCAGACCGGATGTTCTGTGGATTCTGTAAGGATGGTGAACAAAATTGAGGAAAAGAAAATCTTTATTATGCTCCAGAGAAAAGTTTTGAATCAGAGTTTCCTGATCATATCGGAGGAAAATGTTTCTGGCATATTCTGTCTGAATTTTATAATTATCTCTCATAGTATGAACTCCATCTGTACGTCATATGGCTCTTGCTCCACATGAGATTTTTGATATTCTGCAGCGTCAGTGCATCCCAGATTACGGTAGAAAGATTGAGTTTCCACGGCAGAATGGGCAGAAATATATAGTTTTTTCCCTCCGCGTGCTTTTGCCCAACAGGCGGCGCGGGAAAATAATTCTTTTCCGATTCCTTTTCCTCTCATATCTTCTGATACATGGATACTGGTAAGATCCAGATATTCTTTCTTTTCTCCTATAAAATCAGATTCTACAGAAACAAATCCTTTTAATTTATTCTGATAAAAAGCCCCTATGACAATCCCGTCTGTGCGGATGGTGTTTTGCAGACAGTCTACCAGAAAAATGTAATCCTCTTTGCTCCAGTCATCAATAAAGGGATCTTCTTTAATACACCAGAATCCGTCTTTATCCCGACGCCAGCATTTTCCCACAGTCTGATGTCTCTGAAAATGGGAAAAAAGTTCTAATGTAATTTCTTCTTCCTTTAATGTGCGATATTCCATACGATTCACCTCTTTTTATAGATAGGATATTTTAAAGAAAAGTGTTTGTCAAGACAGGAAAAATCAGTACAGTTATTTTGACTTTGAATAGTGAGGAAATCTGTACTTAAAAATGTAAGTAGTGTAAACTTCTCTGAAAACTGGTAAATAAACTCATAATTTCTAAAAAATGTGTGATACTAACAGCAGATTGTTATTAATAGAAATCAGAATAAGGAGAAGAGAAGATGAAAGCAACAGGAATTGTCCGTCGTATAGATGATTTGGGCCGGGTTGTGATCCCAAAAGAAATTCGGAGAACGCTTCATATAAGAGAAGGCGAGCCTATGGAGATATTTACAGGGAGAGAAGGAGAAATTGTGCTGAAAAAATACTCTCCCATGGAGGATTTGGGGAATACAGTGCGGGGATTTGTTCAGGCCATGTCCCAGGCTATGGGAGGTACGGTATGTATTTCTGATTATGATCAGATTGTGGCGGCAGGAGGTTCCCGACAGCAGGAATATCAGGGAAAAGCCATAAGCAGGGAATTGGAAGAGGTGTTGAAAAACAGAGAAGTTGTCTGTGCCGGTGAGAAAGAAAAACAATGGATTCCCATCACAGAAGATGAGAGGGACAAGACGGGATTTAGGATCATATATCCGATCATTGCAGCAGGAGATGTCATAGGAGGAGTGATTGTTCTCAATAAAAAAGAAGGAAGCGTTATGACGGAAACAGAAAGAAAAGTGACTCAGATTGCGGCAGGATTTTTGGGACGTCAGATGGAAGATTAAATAATTGCAGAAGATAACTTATAGGGAGAGTATAAAAATATAGCCATCCGAAGTCAGCGCTTTGGATGGCTATATGAATGATTATTGGAGTTGAAGAGATTTCAGACTCATTTCTTCTAAAAGTTCAGATTTCATTTTGTAAAGCCTGTCTGAAAGATCCACATAAACCTCATGGGGATTTACCAGACGACGTGTTTCCGGCCACAGAGTATTCTGTTCTTTCTGACAGATTTCCCGCATCTCCATAACGGAGGGAGAGGTATAGACACAAAGTCCTTTCTGGAAAACAGGAACCAGAAGTTCCCGGAGGGTGTAGGAGCCGCCTTTGATTTTTGTCTTTTTCCAGGTTTCTACAGGATCAAAAATAATCATATCTTTTGTTTCATCAAAAATCTCATCTGCAAGACAAATCAGATCAGCGCGGATTTTCCCGGTTTTTTTGTCATAAATACGATAAATAGTTTTATTTCCCGGATTTGTGATTTTTTCTGTGTTTTCGGAAAGCTTAATCTTGGGAACAAAATCTTCCTCAGGGTTGTCTTTGATGGCAGCCAGTTTGTATACGCCGCCAAAAGCCGGGCAGTCTTTTGAGGTGATCAGATTAGTTCCCACACCCCAGGAATTAATCTTTGCACCCTGGGCTTTCAGGCTGTCGATAAGATATTCGTCCAGATCGCTGGAGGCGGAAATAATAGCGTCTCCAAATCCGGCTTCATCCAACATCTTATATGCTTCTTTGGACAGATAAGCCAAGTCTCCGCTGTCGATACGGATACCGTAATTTTTGAAGTCAGGATACTGCTCTTTCATTTCCCTGAATACACGGATGGCATTGGGAACGCCGGAATCCAGTACATCATAAGTATCTACCAGCAGAATACAGGCAGAGGGATACATCTGGGCATAAGTTTTAAACGCCGTATATTCGTCAGGAAAACTCATGATCCAACTGTGGGCGTGAGTTCCCTTTACAGGAACGGAAAACATTTTTCCGGTCAGTACATTGGAAGTACCAATACAGCCGCCGATCATGGCAGCTCTTGCTCCGTAGATTCCCGCATCCGGTCCCTGGGCGCGGCGCAGACCAAATTCCATAATACCGTCACCCTTTGCGGCGTACACTACCCGGGCGGCTTTTGTGGCGATCAGACTTTGATGATTAATAATGTTCAAAATGGCGGTTTCCACCAACTGAGCTTCCATCATAGGAGCGATCACTTTTAAGAGAGGTTCCCGGGGAAATACAACTGTTCCTTCCGGAATAGCATAAATATCTCCTGTAAAATGAAATCCTCTCAGGTATTCCAGAAAATCTTCATCAAAAATATTAAGACTTCTCAGATAATCCACATCATCCGGCGTAAAGTGCAGATCCCGGATATATTCCACAATCTGTTCCAGTCCGGCAGCAATGGCATAACCGCCGTCACAGGGATTTTTTCTGTAAAATGCATCGAAAACTACGATTTGATTTGTGGGATTTTTAAAATATCCCTGCATCATAGTCAGTTCATATAAATCAGTCAGTAATGTTAAATCTAATGCTCTCATGATATTCCTCCGTTTCAGACAGAACAATCTAAATTTTCCTCATTATATCATTTTGTAAAAACAATGTAAATGATACCGGGGCAAAAGGTTATACTTGACGAACACAGAAGCAGTGATTAGGATAGAAGAGAAGAGAAGGGGAATGAAGGTGAGGTAATAATGACAGAATTTTTAGTGAAAAAGTTTATCAAAAATCCAGATCAGACAGACGATACAAAGGTACGCAGCGCCTACGGGATACTTTCCAGCCAGGTGGGGATTTTCTGCAACGTTTTGCTGTTTCTGGTAAAACTGGTGATCGGTGTGCTGATGCACAGTATAGCGGTTATGGCAGACGCGTTTAATAATCTTTCCGATGCTGCCTCTTCCATTATCAGTTTTATAGGAGTAAAGATGGCAGAAAAACCGGCGGACGAGGAACATCCTTTCGGCCATGGAAGAATCGAGTATATATCTGCATTGGTGGTATCTTTCCTGGTTATCCAGGTGGGCTTCAGCCTTTTTAAATCCAGTATTGGAAAATTACGCAATCCGGAAGAGATGGTGTTTAATCTGATACCATTTTTAATTCTGGTACTGTCTGTGGGAGTAAAGCTGTGGATGGGGTTATTTAACAAAAAACTGGGAAAACGGATTGATTCTAAAGTAATGTTGGCAGTAGCTGCCGATTCCATGGGCGATGTGGTAACCACCAGCGCCACAATACTTTCTATACTTATTTTCCGGTTTACCAGCGTAAATATTGATGCGGTGGCAGGACTGATCGTATCCCTTCTGGTTGTGTGGGCGGGTATCGGAATTGCCAGAGATACATTGGAGCCTCTGATCGGGCAGGCGGCAGATCCGGAATTGGCCAGGGAAATCCGTGAACAGGTGGAAAACTATGAGGGAATTGTGGGAACTCATGATTTGATCATTCATAATTATGGTCCCAATCGGAGTATGGCGTCTATTCATGCAGAAGTCCCCCGGGATACGGATATAGAGGTGTCCCATGAGATTATAGACAGAATTGAACGGGAAGTGAGTAAAAAAACAGGGGTATTCCTGGTGATTCATATGGACCCGGTAGAAACCAGGGACCAGAGAGTTTTGAAAGTAAGAGAAGAAGTGGAACAGGTTCTGAAGAATATTGACGAACAGGTAACCTTTCATGATTTCCGTCTCGTTCAGGGTGAGAAGCAGATTAATCTGATTTTTGATATTCTGGTTCCCTTTTCTTATGACCGGGAACAGCAGAATTATCTGAAGAAAACCATCGCCATGGAAATGAAGCGTCTGGATCCCCGGTATGTGTGTGTCATTACGGTAGATACCAGTTATTTGGGGTAAAAATCACAAAATAAAAAAATTTAAAAAAATTAAAAAAAGTACTTGCATTTTTTTGAGAGGTAAGATATAATACATCTTGTCGCTGAGGTACAGACGACAAGATGATGATGGGCTATCGCCAAATGGTAAGGCAACGGACTCTGACTCCGTCATTTCAAGGTTCGAATCCTTGTAGCCCAGCTTGAAGCTCTGGATAGATTTATCCAGAGCTTTTTTTAGCATATAGTGATGTAAAAGACGGGAAGTCGTTTCCTGTCATCGGCAGTGAATCTTGATTTTCAGGAGGAAATATGTATACTTTTGAGAGCCGCGTAAGATACAGTGAAATTGGAGAAGATAAAAAAATAACCTTAAACAGCATTTTGAATTATTTTCAGGATTGTACTACATTTCACTCCCAGTCTGTGGGAAGAGGAATGGAAGTTTTGGAACAGATCAGGAAAATATGGGTGTTGTCAGGATGGCAGATTTGTGTGAATCGTTATCCCTCGCTGGGTGAAAAAATTGTAGCCTGTACCTGGCCTTATGAATTTAAGGGATTTTACGGAGGACGTAACTTTCTTTTGAAAACAGAAGAAGGGGAAATTCTGGCTTATGCCAATTCTCTGTGGAGTTTTCTTGATTTGGAAAAAGGAATTCCCTGTCGGATATTGCCAGAAGAAAAGGATGCATATAAAATAGAAGAAAAATTAGATATGGAGTATGCTCCGAGAAAAATAGTAATTTTGGAACAGGGAGAAAAAAAGGAAGCTTTTACGGTGAAACATCATCATCTGGACACAAACCATCATGTGAATAACGGGCAGTATGTCAGAATGGCTCAGGATTATATTCCGGAAGATTTTCCTGTTCATCAGATGAGAGCGGAGTATAAAAAACAGGCGGTGCTGGGAGATGTGATCGTCCCGGAAGTATCTTATGATCAGGAAAAATGGATAGTGTCCCTGTGTGATGAAAAGAAAAATCCTTATGCCATAATAGAATTTGAGTGAGTAGTTAGCGGTATGTTGTTTAGGTATCCGCCAGAACGTATTTGAAATGTGCGAAGGTTTAGATAAGAAAAGGAGAAAATTGCATGATTGAATTGGGGAAAAGACAGACACTTCAGGTAGTGAAAAAAGTAGAATTTGGAGTGTATCTGGGAGAAGAAGGCGAAAATAGTGAAAAAGAAAAGGTACTGCTTCCGGGAAAACAGGTACCGGAAGGAACAGGAATGGGAGATCGCCTGGAAGTGTTTATTTACAAAGATTCTGCTGACAGAATGATTGCCACTACCAGAGTGCCGCTTATTACCTTACACCAGACGGCTGTTCTTACGGTGGCAGAAGTGGGGAAAATCGGCGCATTTTTGAACTGGGGACTGGAAAAAGATCTGCTTCTTCCCTTCAGAGAACAGACAAGACGGGTTCAGGCAGGACAGCAGGTGCTTGTAGGGCTTTATATTGACAAAAGTTCCCGTCTTTGCGCTACTATGAAAGTATATCCTTATCTGAAACAGAATTCCCCGTATGTACTGGGAGATGAAGTGGAAGGACGGGTATACGAAGTCAGCGATAATTTCGGAGTATTTGTGGCGGTGGATGATCAGTATTCCGGTCTGATACCAAAGAAAGAAGCACAGGGGGATTATCGTCCGGGAGAACAGTTGCGATGCCGTGTTACCAGTGTGAGAGAAGACGGCAAGCTGAATCTGTCACCGAGAAAAAAGGCCTATGAACAGATTGATGATGATGCAGAACTGATAATGAAAGTGCTGGACGAATTTGCCGGGGTACTTCCTTTTGATGATAAGGTTTCTCCGGAAGTGATAAGAAGAGAATTTGGATTGAGTAAGGCTGCTTTTAAGCGGGCAGTAGGCCATCTCTTAAAAGACAAAAAGGTGGAGATTAAAGATAAAAGGATTTTCCGACTGTAGAAATGTTGATTTTTTTTGATATTATTGCTATACTAAATTTGATATTGCCGTGAGGGGTTGGTCATAAAAGTATAAGACTATTTATCTGCAAGCACAATGTGATTTATGGCCTTTTGATCCTGGCATCGTGAAAAATAAAAGGAGGATTTTCGTTGGACTCGATAGACTATTATAACCGATATGCGGTACCGTATTATGAAGAAACAGTAGATGTGGATATGACTGAGGTTATAGAGCCATTTATGGAACTGTTACCGGAAAATGCAGAAGTGCTGGATCTGGGGTGCGGTTCAGGAAGAGATACAATTACATTAGAAGAAAGAGGCTTCTATGTCACTGCCATGGATGGATCTGAGGAGATGTGTAAACTGGCAGAGGTGAACACGGATCAGGAAGTGCTTCAGATGACATATGAAGAGATGGAATTCGATAATGTTTTTGATGGAATCTGGGCCTGTGCGTCTCTGGTGCATCTTACAGATGAAGAGATGCGGGATGTGATGAAAAAACTGGTGCTTGCACTGAAGACGGATGGCATTCTGTATTTCTCCGTGCATAAGGGAAATCGGGATGGAATATATAACGGACGTTATTTTCGGGATTACTCGAAAAAAGAGCTGAGCGGATTGATGGAAGAATTTCCGGAACTGGAGCTGATCAATATTTGGACAACCCAGGATGCCCGTTCAGGAAAAACGGACGGACAGTGGCTGAATGTTTTAGCTAAAAAAACTGAAGTAGAAAGATAAAGGCTGTCGGAATAGAACATTCTCAGGGGGGATTTCCTTATTGCAGATAGTGTCTGGAAGAGGGAATTCCCGTGGATGTTTTTGAAAGGCAGCTTTTTTATGTCTGAGATTAAGAGGTGTGAAAGTGAATTTTTCTCATTTACATGTGCATACGGAATACAGCCTTTTGGATGGTTCCAATAAAATTAAAGAATATGTGGCCAGAGTGAAAGAATTAGGGATGAACAGCGCTGCAATCACAGACCATGGAGTTATGTTTGGGGTTATTGATTTTTACCGCGCTGCAAAAGAAGCGGAGATCAATCCCATTCTGGGGTGTGAGGTCTACGTGGCGCCTGGTTCCCGGTTTGATAAAGAGACTCAGACCGGAGAGGACAGATATTATCATCTGGTACTTCTGGCAGAAAATAATCAGGGATATAGTAACCTGATGAAAATTGTTTCGGCAGGTTTTGTGGAAGGCTATTATTATAAGCCGAGAGTAGACATAGATGTGCTGAAAAAATATCACGAAGGGGTAATTGCGCTTAGCGCCTGTCTGGCAGGGGAAGTGGCTCGGTATCTTTCGAAAGGTCTTTATGAGGAAGGAAAACGGGCAGCATTAAAATATGAAGAAATTTTCGGAAAGAATAATTTCTTTCTGGAACTTCAGGACCATGGAATTCCCCAACAGCAGATGGTGAACCAGCAGTTGATCCGTATGAACCGGGAGACGGGAATTGGTTTGGTCTGCACCAATGACATACATTATACTTATGCTGAGGATGCGGCGGCTCATGATATTTTGTTGTGTATTCAGACCGGAAAGAAAGTGGAAGATGAGGACAGAATGAGATATGAAGGGGGGCAGTATTATGTAAAGTCCCCCCAGGAAATGGCTCAACTGTTCCCTTATGCGCCGGAAGCGCTGGAAAATACTCAGAAAATTGCAGATCGGTGTCATGTGGATATAGAGTTTGGAGTGACGAAACTTCCCAAATTTGATGTTCCTGAAGGTTATACATCCTGGGAATATCTGAATAAGCTTTGTTATGAAGGGCTGGAAGAAAGATACCATCCTGTAACAGAGGAATTGCGGGAGCGATTAAAATATGAATTGGATACGATCCAAACGATGGGATATGTGGATTATTTCCTTATTGTGTGGGATTTTATCAAATATGCCAGAGATCACGAAATTATGGTAGGACCGGGACGAGGTTCTGCAGCGGGAAGTCTGGTGGCATATACGCTGGGAATTACCAAATTGGATCCGATTCGTTACCAACTTCTTTTTGAGCGTTTTCTTAATCCGGAACGTGTATCCATGCCGGATATCGATATTGATTTCTGTTTTGAAAGAAGACAGGAAGTTATTGATTACGTGGTGAGAAAGTATGGAAAAGACCGGGTGGTGCAGATTGTAACTTTTGGAACACTGGCTGCCAGAGGTGTGATCCGAGATGTGGGAAGAGTGTTGGATCTACCTTATGCCCAGGTGGACACCATTGCGAAAATGATTCCCAATGAACTGAATATTACCATAAATAAAGCGCTGGATATGAATCCGGAATTAAAGAAAAAATACGAGGAAGATTCGCAGATTAAATATTTGATCGATATGTCCAGACGTCTGGAGGGACTTCCCCGGCATACGTCTATGCACGCGGCGGGAGTGGTGATCAGTCAGAAAGATGTGGATGAGTATGTGCCCTTATCCAGAGCTTCGGACGGTTCTATTACCACCCAGTTTACCATGACTACACTGGAAGAACTGGGACTGCTGAAAATGGATTTTCTGGGACTTCGTACGTTGACGGTGATTCAAAATGCAGTGAAGCTGGTGGAGAGAAGTACGGGAACAGCGCTGGATATGGATAAGATTGACTATAATGATCCGGCAGTGCTGCGGATGATCGGCAGTGGAAAATGTGAAGGTGTGTTTCAGTTGGAAAGCGCCGGGATGAAGAACTTTATGAAAGAATTAAAACCTCAGAGTCTGGAAGATATTATTGCAGGTATTTCTTTGTATCGTCCAGGTCCGATGGACTTTATCCCCCAGTATATCAAAGGAAAAAACCATCCGGAAGAGATTACGTATGATTGTCCCCAGTTGGAGCCGATTTTGGAGCCTACCTACGGATGTATCGTCTATCAGGAGCAGGTAATGCAGATCGTGCGTGATCTGGCGGGATATACGCTGGGACGAAGCGATCTGGTGCGCCGCGCCATGTCAAAGAAAAAAGCGGCGGTAATGGCAAAAGAAAGACAGAACTTTGTGTACGGTAATCCGGATGAAGGGGTTCCCGGCTGTATTTCCAGAGGAATTGAAGAGAAAGTGGCCAATAAAATTTACGATGATATGACAGATTTTGCCAAATATGCTTTTAATAAATCTCATGCGGCGGCATATGCGGTGGTATCTTATCAGACGGCATGGCTGAAGTATTATTATCCGGTGGAATTTATGGCGGCGCTTATGACGTCCTGTATAGAAAATCCTTCAAAAGTTTCTGAATATATCCTTACCTGCCGACAGATGGGAATTAAAATCCTCCCTCCGGATATTAATAGAAGTGTGGGAAATTTTTCTGTAGAAGAAGGCGGTATCCGCTATGGGTTGTCAGCGGTAAAAGGTATTGGAAAACCGGTGATGGATGCTATTGTGGCAGAGAGAGAACTGGCCGGTGATTTTATATCCCTGAAGGATTTTTGTCAGCGCTTAACGGGAAAAGAAGTGAATAAAAGAACCATAGAGAATTTTATTAAATCAGGAGCTTTTGACGGTCTGGGAGGAACAAGAAAACAGTTTATGATGATTTATATTCAGATTCTGGATTCTGTAAACCAGGAGAAAAAGTCTTCCATGAGTGGCCAGATGAGCCTGTTTGATATTATGGGAGAGGAAGAAAGAAAAAGCTTTGAGATAAAATTGCCGGATGTGGGAGAATATTCAAGAGAAACAAAACTGGCCTTCGAAAAAGAAGTTCTGGGAGTGTATATCAGCGGACATCCTCTGGAAGAATATGAACAGAGCTGGAGAAAAAATATATCGGCGGTTACTTCCGATTTTTACCCGGATGAAGAAACGGGGCAGCCTCATGTGCTGGATGGATCAAAACAGATCGTGGGAGGAATGATCACAGAAAAGACCATCAAGTATACAAGAAATAACAAGATTATGGCTTTTCTTACACTGGAAGATCTGGTGGGAACAATGGAAATAGTAGTATTTCCAAGGGATTATGAGAAAAATGCCCATATGATGGAAGTGGATGCAAAGGTATTTATCCAGGGAAGAGTGTCGGCGGAAGATGATAAACCCAGCAAGCTGATCTGCGAAAAGATATCTTCTTTTGAGTCGATTCCGAAAGAAATCTGGGTACAATTTGAAGGAAAAACAGAGTATGAACAGCAGGTTCATCATCTCTATGAACTTCTTGCCAATTCTGACGGAAATGATCAGGTGGTGGTGTTTTTGAAGAAGGAAAGAATGATGAAACGGCTTCCTGCATCCAGGAGTGTGCTGATCAATAACAGTCTTGTGGAAATGTTGACGAGAGAATACGGCACAGAAAACGTGAAAGTTGTAGAAAAGAGTATTGAAAAACAGAGCAAGATGCATTAAAATAAGAACGATAATATGACAAGTGATTTGAATTTAGATAAACAACATGGAGGGAAAGGTTATGGCTAAGGAAATCAAGACCATTGGTGTATTGACAAGTGGAGGAGATGCTCCGGGCATGAATGCTGCAATCCGTGCGGTTGTTCGCCGGGGTCTGATTAAAGGCGTGAAGATGAAAGGTATCCAGAAAGGATATGATGGACTGCTGAATGAAGAGATTATTGACATGACAGCAAGAGATGTATCGGATACGATATCACGTGGCGGTACGATTCTGTATACAGCACGTTGCGCAGAGATGAGAACCGAAGAAGGTCAGAAGCAGGCAGCAGATATTTGTAAAAAGTATGGAATTGACGGTCTGGTTGTTATCGGTGGTGACGGATCCTTTGCCGGAGCACAGAAACTGGCAAATCTGGGAATTAACACCGTAGGTGTTCCGGGAACAATTGACCTGGATATTGCATGTACAGAATATACAATTGGTTTTGATACAGCAGTAAATACTGCGATGGAAGCAATTGACAAAGTTCGTGATACTTCTACTTCTCATGAAAGATGTAGTATCATTGAAGTTATGGGAAGAAATGCAGGATATATTGCTTTGTGGTGTGGTATTGCCAATGGAGCAGAAGATATTCTTCTTCCGGAAAAATATGATTATGATGAGCAGAAGATCATCAACAATATTATTGATAACAGAAAACGTGGCAAAAAACACCATATCATTATTAATGCGGAAGGTATTGGACATTCCGGAAGCATGGCAAAAAGAATTGAAGCTGCCACAGGTATTGAAACAAGAGCAACGATTCTTGGCCATATGCAGCGTGGTGGAAGCCCTACTTGTAAGGACAGAGTATATGCTTCTATTATGGGAGCTTATGCAGTGGATCTGCTTCTGGCAGGAAAAACAAAGAGAGTAGTAGGTTATAAGAACGGAGAATACGTGGACTTCGATATCAATGAAGCTCTGGCTATGCACAAAGAGATTCCGGAGTATCAGTATGAAGTTGCAAAATCTCTTTCTGCAAACTACAAAAAATAAAGACAGGGCTGTAATTGCCTGGAAACAAAAGAATAGTTACCCAGAAAAACAGTCAGCGGTGTGCCGGATATGTGGTATGCCGCTGTTTTTATCTCAGACATAAATCCAGAGTATACAGTACACAGAATGAAAATAAGAAAGGCGGAAATACTATGATTACCAGTGCTTCGAACTCGCAGGTCAAGCAGATCATACAGTTAAATAAAAAGTCCAGAGAACGGAAAAAACAGGGAGTATTCCTGGTGGAAGGGTTGAAGATGTTCAGTGAAGCTCCCAAAGATCGTCTGGTGAAAACGTATGTGGCGGAAAGCTTTCTGGAGACAGAAGACCACCGGGAGATATTGCAGGGGATTTCTTATGAGGTGGTAAAAGATGCTGTTTTTACACAGATGAGCGATACACTGACTCCTCAGGGAATCCTTACAGTGGTAAAGCAGCAGGAGCATACCCTGGAACAATGGAAAAATCTCAGTGACTCTCCTCTTTTTCTTTTGCTGGAAGATTTGCAGGATCCGGGAAACGTGGGAACAATTTTTCGTACGGCGGAGGGAGCCGGTGTTACCGGTATTATTATGACGAAAAAATGTGTGGATATTTACAATCCCAAAACGATACGTTCTACAATGGGCTCAATTTACCGGATGCCTTTCGTATGCGTAGAAGATACCGAAGAAGCCATGGGGTGGTTTGCATCCCAGGGAATTATTTCTTATGCGGCTCATTTGCAGGGGAAAAAATATTATGACGAAGAAGATTATCGGGGTGGAAGCGCATTTCTTATTGGAAATGAAGGAAATGGGCTGTCGGAACATTTGTCGCAAATGGCGTCAAAATGGATCAAAATTCCCATGGAAGGACAGTTGGAGTCTCTGAATGCAGGAGTGGCGGCAGCAGTTCTTATGTATGAAGCATTTCGGCAGAGGAGAAGTCTTACAAAATTATAAAGAACCGGGAAAGATGTCGACATTCCGGAAAGGATTTGCTACAATCTATAGAAGAAAAATGTATTTTGATGTTTAAGGAAAGGAGTATAAAGGATGGGTAAGGAATCTCTCAGTAAAAAAGAGTTAAAACAAAAAAAGAAAAAACGTACCCTGATGATTAAGACAGTGGTTCTGGTGCTTTTGCTGGTGGTGTTGGGAGTCTGTGTGTTTTTCCTGGTACGCACTCTGAAAAAAGATCAGGAATCACAGTCATCTGATAAAAAAGAAGATATTCAGACAGAGGTAACGCCGGAAGTGACACCGGAAGCAGCGCCGGAAGAGGAGACAGAGCCGGCGGAGGATACGGCAGCACAGCCGGGAACGGATAGAACAGCAGCTATGGAAGAAGCGGCGTATCTGGCAGCCACTTATGATTATGATGGGGCAATTGAAAAATTAAACAGTCTGGAGGGAGCAGCGGAAGATTCGGAGATTGCAGCGAAGGTGGCAGAATATCAGGCGGCAAAAGACAGTTGCGTGCCGGTGAATATGAATGAAGTCACACATATTTTCTACCACTCTCTGGTGGTGGATCCTGATCGGGGATTTGCCGGAGACGACAGTTTATCTGCAGGATTTAAGCAGTGGATGACAACAGTGGACGAATTCAATAAGATTACCCAGGCCATGTATGATAACGGATATGTGCTGGTACGTCTTAGAGATCTGGTTATTCAGATAACAGATGAAGATGGAACAGTGCATTTTACACCAAATACAGAACTGAAGCTTCCACAGGGGAAAAAGGCTTTTGTCATGTCTCTGGATGACCTCAGTTATTATCACAGCTATGATGGAAGAGGAATTGCCAGCAAAGTTGTTCTGGATGAAAATGGAAAACCAACCTGTGAATATGTGCAGGCAGATGGAACAACAGTGACGGGAGCATATGACTGCGTACCATTACTGGATCAGTTTATTGCAGAACATCCGGATGCTTCTTATAAAGGAGCAAAAGGAATGATCGCATTGACCGGATACAACGGCATTTTGGGATATCGTACAGATATTGCCTATAAAACGAAAGAAAATCTGACAGCAGATCAGCAGGCATGGCTGGATGCTCATCCTGATTTTAATTGGGATACGGAGTGTGAGGAAGCAAAAAAAGTTGCTGAAGCCATCAAAGCGGATGGTTGGGAATTTGCCAGCCATACATGGGGACATATCCGAATCGGAGATGCTTCTTTAGAGAGAATCCAGACAGATACAGACAAGTGGAAAAGCTATGTAGAACCTCTGGTGGGAGCTACCGATACAATTATTTTTGCCCATGGTCAGGATTTATCCGACTGGCATGATTATAGTGGAGATAATGAAAAATTCCAGTACCTGAAAGGACAGGGATACCATTTCTACTGTAATGTGGATTCCACCCAGTATTTCCTTCAGATACGGGACAATTATGTGAGACAGGGAAGAAGAAATCTGGATGGATATCGCCTGTGGAATGATGTGCATGGAGAAAAGAACAGAACCAGTGATTTATTTGATGCAACACAGATTCTGGATCCAAAGAGGACAGATGTACCTTCTTTATAAAGTTCATATTTGAATCTCAAAAAGGAGCTATCCAGGTGATGGCTTCTTTTTTTGAAAAAAATGTAAGAAAAAAGGCTTTACCCGGGAAAGCATAGGTATTATGGCAGTTTGCAATTTAGTTTACATAAAATAAAAACAGTTTTATTTTGAGATTTTTTGGCGAAAAGTATTTGTTGACAGGGAAACGTAATTCTGTTACAATGCATTCGTAACATAATTTAACAATTATGTAACAAATCGTAACGAGAACGAAAATGTTAGGAGGTAGTCATGAAAAATAGAACTTGGAAAGTAGCAGGTATCCTGGGAGGCGTGTTGGCAATATCAGCAGGTACAGGAACACTGGTACGGGCAGATGAAACATCCACAGAAATTACGAATGATAATTCTGCTGATTCCGTTCTGGAAGCAAGCGCCTGGGAGACCAGGGCAGCGGCAAATGTTAATACCTATGCAAATGTTAGAGAAGAAGCTTCTGAAGATTCGGAGAAAACCGGAGTTATGCCTAAGGGAGCGGCAGCAGAAGTTGTAGAGCAGGAAGGAGAATGGACAAAAGTTTCTTCCGGCGAAGTAGAAGGTTACGTGAAAACAGAATTGTTGGCTTTTGCTGAAGAAGCTAAAAATATTTACGAAGAAACGTACGGTAATCAGGGAACCGTAACGGCAAGTTCTCTTCGGGTAAGAAATACTCCTTCTCTGGAGGGAAATCAGATTGGTTCCAAAAAGAAAGGAAGTACTGTAGAAATCCTCAGCCAGGAGGGAGACTGGTATCGGATTCATCACGGAAACAATGAAGCGTATGTGGCGGCAGAATATATTGAAATAGGGGAAGCAACCGCCATTACGATGGAGGAATATAAGGAGCAGCAGGCAACAGGCGCAGTTGTAAATGCAGGAAGCGGTGAAATGGATCTTCTGGCTGCGATCATTCAGTGCGAAGCAGGAGGAGAAAGTCATACAGGAAAGGTTGCTGTAGGAGCAGTAATCATGAATCGTGTAAGAGACGGAAGATTCCCGAATACGATTACGGATGTGGTTTACCAGAGCGGACAGTTTTCGCCGGTAGCCAGCGGTATTTTAGCTTCTGTATTAAGCCAGGGCGCAAGAAGCGACTGTTATCAGGCAGCTCAGGAAGCTTTGAATGGTTCCAATCCTATTGGAGGAGCGCTTTACTTTAACAGTGGAAGCGGAAGAGGAATTCAGATTGGAAACCAGCATTTTTATTAAGAGTGTGGAGTATTGTATATAAAAGATGTATAACTGCAGGAAACTCAGAAAATCAGCTTTCGGAGTAAGCAGATATGCAAAGAAAACAGGAAGATTATACAGACAGGAATGAAATTCCCGTTCGTATAATCTTCCTGTTTTTGTTACAAAATAAAAAGAAAATGTAAGAAAACTGAAAGGACATTTTCATATAAAATATTGTATTTTCAGAAAAAATGGTGTATGATAAATTAATCACAAATATTTTGAATCCAGAGCAAAGGAGGGAGAATAATGGAAGCGATTTTCTGGCTGGGAGTAGTGATTTTGTTGGTGATTTTTGAAATTGTAACTTTGGGTCTGACAACTATCTGGTTTGCCGGAGGAGCCCTGATAGCGTGTATAGCAGCCTTGTTCCATGCCAGCATATTGGTGCAGGTGCTTCTGTTTTTAGGTGTTTCTGTTTTGCTTTTAATATTTACCAGACCTGTGGCGATGCGTTTTATGAACAAGAACCGGACTAAAACGAATGTGGAAAGTCTGGTAGGAAAGGAAGCGGTGGTTTCTGAGAATATAGATAATCTCAGCGCCCGGGGTCAGGTGCAGCTCAATGGACTGGAATGGACAGCCAGAGCAATGGATAATCATACCAATATAGAAAAAGGAACTGTTGTGGTGGTAGAAAAAATTGATGGTGTAAAACTTATTGTGAGGAGAAAGGAAGGGTAGCGTATGATTTGGGTTATTTTGGGATTACTGTTTGTTTTATTGATATTGGTCGTTTTTTCCTGTATCAAAGTGGTTCCTCAGGCGAAGGCTTTTGTTGTGGAACGACTGGGAGCTTATCAGGAAACATGGGATACGGGTATTCATTTTAAAATGCCGTTTATTGAC
Source organism: Eubacterium sp. UBA3279 (assembly GCA_002361775.1). Classification (GTDB taxonomy): domain Bacteria; phylum Bacillota; class Clostridia; order Lachnospirales; family Lachnospiraceae; genus Oliverpabstia. The sequence continues at coordinate 41,715 of DETV01000048.1, read as the reverse complement.
CGGGTTGCCAAGAGAGTAAATATGAAAGAGCAGGTTGTGGATTTTCCGCCTCAGCCGGTTATCACAAAAGATAATGTAACCATGCGGATTGATACAGTTGTATTTTTTCAGATTACAGATCCGAAGTTATTTGCCTACGGTGTGGAAAATCCTATCATGGCAATAGAGAATCTGACAGCAACTACTCTGCGTAATATTATCGGTGATATGGAACTGGATGAAACGCTTACATCCCGTGAGATCATTAATACCAAGATGAGAGCGGCGCTGGATATTGCCACAGATCCATGGGGAATTAAGGTGAACCGAGTAGAATTGAAAAACATCATGCCTCCGGCAGCAATTCAGGAAGCCATGGAGAAGCAGATGAAAGCAGAGAGAGAACGACGGGAATCTATTCTGATCGCAGAAGGAGAGAAGAAATCTACTATCCTGGTGGCGGAAGGTAAAAAAGCTTCTGCTATTCTGGACGCAGAAGCTGAGAAACAGGCTGCCATTCTTCGGGCAGAAGCTGAAAAAGAAAAGATGATCAAAGAAGCAGAAGGTGAAGCGGAAGCTATCCTGAAAGTGCAGCAGGCAAATGCAGACGGTATTCGTTTCCTGAAAGAAGCGGGAGCAGATGAAGCCGTACTGACATTGAAGAGTCTGGAAGCGCTGGGCCAGATGGCAGAAGGAAAAGCCACTAAGATTATTGTTCCGTCAGATATTCAGGGTCTGGCAAGTCTGGCCACATCATTGAAAGAGATTATGACTGATAAAAATTAAAGAGAAAGCTGCAAGGGGGCTGCGGGAAACAGGGTGAATATGTTTCCGCAGCCCTGTTTTGACATAAGTATAAGGAAAAGGACATAGGATAGAAGAAAGCAGAGAGGAGAAAATATGCAGCCGATAATTGATTTGGATAAAGAATATGGGATTGTATTGGAGGGCGGAGGAGCCAAAGGCGCATATCAGGTAGGCGCCTGGCAGGCTCTGAAAGAAGCGGGAATAAAGATAAAAGGGATTGCAGGAACAAGCGTGGGAGCCTTAAATGGAGCCATGATGTGCATGGATGATCTGGAGAGAGCAGAAAGAGTCTGGAGTCATCTGACTTATTCTCAGGTGATGGATGTGGAAGACCAGAAAATGGAGCGGCTGTTGGAAGGGGATACGCCTTTTTGGGAGGCTCTCAGTGATGTGGCAAAGAAAATGGGAGAAGGGGGATTGGATATTACCCCGTTAAAAAATCTGATTCTGGAAGTGGTGGATGAAGAAAAAATCCGGAATTCTCCTGTAGAACTGTATATTAAAACGTTCAGTGTGGACGAGCTGAAGGAACTGGATATTGATTTGAGAAGGGTAGAGCCAGGGTATATGAAAGATCTTCTTTTGGCAAGCGCGTATATCTATCCATTATTTAAAAATGAAAAACTTCATGGAAGGAAATATATCGATGGAGGCGCCATTAACAATGTACCGCTGGATTCATTAGTAGACCGGGGATATCAGGATATTATTATGATCCGGATTTTTGGGATCGGAAGAGAAAAAAGAGTAAAAATTCCGGAGGGTACACAGATTTTCACTATAGAACCAAGAGTCAATCTGGGGAATATCATTGATTTTAATCCTGAAAAAAGCAGACGTAATATGAAAATAGGGTATTATGACGCGCAAAGGATGATTTATGGTTTAAAAGGAAAAATATATTATATTGAAGAAAATGAGGAAGAGTGCTATTATTTAAGAAAATTGTTGCAAATACCGGAAGAGGCCAGAGACAGACTGTTGGAATGGTACCACACCTGGGAAAAAGAAGAGGGCAGGATCAGGGCTTTTGTGGAAAAAGTACTGCCAGGAGTTGCCATGGAGTTGAAACTTTCCAGAGAATGGACCTATAAAGAGTTATATCTGGCAATATTGGAGGCAACTGCAAAGATTTGCCGTGTTCCCAAATATCGTGTATATACGGTGGAGGAACTCAGGGAAGAAGTCAAAAACCGATTACTCAGGATGAGTCCTGAGAAAAGTGAGGAGTTACCGGTATTTGTATGGTTTTTGGCATGAATTTCCATATGAACCCATAAAGAACCAGGAGGAGGAATGAAAAAATGAACTTAAAAGGAAGAGATTTTCTGACATTGAAAGATTATACCACAGAGGAAATTACTTATCTTCTGGAGCTGGCGGCTCAATTGAAAGAAAAAAAGAAAAAAGGAATTCTGGTAGACACCCTGCGGGGAAAAAATGTTGCTTTGATTTTTGAAAAGACAAGTACCCGTACAAGATGTTCTTTTGAAATTGCAGCTCATGATCTGGGCATGGGAACTACTTATCTGGATCCTAAAAGCTCTCAGTTTGGAAAGAAAGAGAGTATTGAAGACAGTGCAAGGGTTTTAGGAAGTATGTTTGACGGGATCGAGTATCGTGGATTTGGACAGGAGATTGTGGAAGAACTGGCTAAATATGCAGATGTTCCCGTGTGGAATGGACTGACAAATGAATACCATCCTACACAGATGCTGGCGGATATGCTGACGATCAAAGAAAACTTTGGAAGAATTAAGGGGATCAAGCTGGTCTATATGGGAGATGCCCGTTACAATATGGGAAATTCTTACATGATTGCCTGTACAAAAATGGGAATGAATTTTGTGGCCTGCGCGCCGAAAAAGTATTTTCCTGATCAGGAATTGGTGAAAGAATGTGAAGAATTTGGGAAAGAATCAGGAGCAACGATTACTTTGACAGAAAATGTTGCCGAGGCGGTAAAGGGAGCAGATGTGATCTGCACAGATGTGTGGGTATCTATGGGAGAACCGGATGAGATCTGGGAAGAAAGAATCCGGGAATTAAGTCCCTACAAAGTAACCGGAGAGGTGATGAAACAAGCAGGCAGCCAGGCAATCTTCCTTCATTGTCTCCCCTCTTTCCATGATCTGAAAACAGAAATTGGAAAAGAAATAGGAGAAAAATTTCATCTGACAGAGATGGAAGTAACAGATGAGGTATTTCGTTCTGCTCAGTCGAAGGTGTTTGAAGAAGCGGAGAACAGAATGCATACGATTAAAGCAGTGATGGCAGCCACTTTAGGAGCATGATTCATGGAATCTACAAAAACAAAAATTTTAAAGCTTTTGCGCAGCGAAAAAGGCTATTTGTCGGGGCAGGAGTTGTGTGAAAAACTGGGTGTTTCCCGTACCGCTGTGTGGAAATATATGAAACAGCTAAAAGAAGAAGGATATCAGATTCAGGCAGTACAGAATAAGGGATACTGCCTGGTTGATGTGCCGGATGTGCTGGGAGAAAGTGAGATAAAAAGCCGCCTGACCACGAAGTGGGCAGGAAAGGAAGTATATTTTCAGGAAGAAACAGATTCCACTAATACACAGGCGAAAAAGCTGGCGGAGGAAGGAGCTGTTTCCGGTACCCTGGTGGTTGCAGACTGTCAGAAGAAGGGAAAAGGAAGACGGGGAAGAGTATGGGAATCGCCAAAAGGCTCATCGGTTTATATGACCCTTTTGATGCGCCCGGACATCCTTCCTCAGAGAGCTTCCATGCTTACACTGGTAATGGGATTGTCGGTGGCACAGGCTGTTCAAAAAATTCTGGATTCTGAAAAATGTACGCAGAAGGTACAGATCAAGTGGCCTAATGATGTGGTGTTGAATCGAAAAAAACTGGTGGGAATACTTACAGAAATGAGCGCTCAAATCGATTATATAGAATATCTGGTAATCGGTGTGGGAATCAATGTCAATACCGGAGAATTTCCGGAAGAATTGCAGGATAAAGCAACTTCACTTCAGGCAGAGCTTGGTCATTCCGTAAACCGGGCAGAATTGATTGCGCAGATTATGAAAAGATTTGAGGATAATTATGCTATTTTTGAAAAAACACAGGATTTATCCGGGTTGTTAGAAGAGTACGAGGCAGTGTCGGCAAATTGTCAACAGCCGGTAAAAGTATTAGAACCGGGAAAAGAATATACGGGAATAGCAAGAGGAATCAATAAGATGGGCGAACTTCTGGTAGAACGAGAAGATCACAGGATAGAGCAGGTCTATGCCGGAGAAGTATCTGTCCGTGGACTTTACAGTTACGTCTAAAGAAAGGGAGAATTCATGTATTCAGATAAAATTGTACTTTGCGGAGCCAGCGCTTACGAACAGAAATATTATTTTAATCAGGATTTTTCGGCTCTGCCGGAACAGGTGAAGGAAGAACTTCAGATCATGTGTGTGATGTATACGGAGGAAATTGGGGGTATTCTCACACTGGAATTTGATGAGGAGGGCAGTCTGCAGTTTAAAACAGAAGCTTTGGAAGCAGACGCCATGTATGATGATATAGGAAGTGTGCTGCGTATCAAGGAACTTCAGAAAACGAAAACAGAACTGCTGGAGGCACTGGAATTATATTATAAAGTGTTTTTTCTGGGAGAAGAGATTGAAGAGGGAGCAGAAGAATGAAGCTTCAGATCGGAAATGTGATTTTACCAAACAATGTGATTCTGGCGCCGATGGCAGGAGTAACCGACCTGCCATTTCGTCTGCTTTGTAAAGAACAGGGAGCAGGATTGCTGTGCATGGAGATGGTCAGTGCAAAAGCAATTTATTATAACAATAAAAATACTGAAACCCTGATGAAGATAGAGCCGGAAGAACGTCCCGTATCTCTTCAGCTTTTTGGATCGGATCCGGTGATCATGAGTGAAATGGCGAAAAGAATCGAAGAAAAACCGTTTGATATTCTGGATATCAATATGGGATGTCCCGTTCCTAAAGTGGTAAATAACCAGGAAGGCTCTGCGCTGATGAAAAATCCCAAATTGGTGCGGGAGATTGTCACAGCCGTATCTAAGGCCATAAAAAAGCCGTTGACAGTAAAAATCCGGAAAGGATTTACAGAAGATTCTGTTAATGCGGTAGAAATAGCCAGGATTATAGAAGACAGCGGCGCTGCCGCAATAGCCGTTCATGGAAGGACGAGGGAACAGTATTATTCCGGAAAGGCAGATTGGGATATTATCCGTCAGGTAAAAGAAGCAGTATCAATTCCTGTGATAGGAAATGGAGATGTGGATTCGCCCCGTAAGGCTCAAAAACTGGTGGAAGAGACCGGATGTGATGGAATTATGGTGGGAAGAGCTGCTCAGGGAAATCCCTGGATATTCCACGAAATCCCTCATTATCTGGAAACAGGGGAATTACTTCCCCGTCCCACGCTGGAAGAAGTAAAGAAGATGATTCGCCGTCATGCAGAGCTTCAGCTTCACTATAAAGGAGAATATACCGGGATGCGGGAGATGCGGAAACACGTGGCCTGGTATACGGCAGGCTTCCCCCATTCAGCCCGGCTGAGAGGAGCTGTCAATGAGATTGAAACCATGAAACAGTTGTTTGATCTGCTGGAACACTGGGAAGTTTAAAGCAATAAAAAACTATTAAAAAAAACAGAGGAAACCGCTGGAATGGTTGACATTTTCGGGGGTTTCCTTTATAATACAGTGATTGTTATGACATAAATACAGCAGAATTTTTATACACAGGATGATAATATAGAGAGATATTCAGAAAGGGATGGAGCAAAAATGGAAGCTAAGAAAAATATTCTCACATATGCAGGTCTGAAAAAACTGGAAGATGAACTGCATGACTTGAAGGTAGTAAAAAGAAAAGAAGTTGCAGATAAAATTAAAGAAGCAAGAGAACAGGGTGACCTGTCTGAGAATGCAGAGTATGATGCAGCGAAAGATGAACAGAGAGATATCGAGGCGCGTATCGAAGAAATCGAAAAGATTTTGAAAAATGCAGAAGTTGTTGTAGAAGACGAAGTAGATTATGAAAAAATCAATGTGGGATGTAAAGTTAAAGTTCTGGATATGGAATATGACGAAGAAATGGAATTCCAGTTGGTAGGTTCTACAGAAGCCAACAGTCTCCAGGGTAAAATTTCCAATGAATCTCCTGTGGGAAAAGCACTCATCGGCGCAAAACAGGGAGACGTGGTAGATGTGGAAATGGCTGACGGTGATGTGATGCAGTATAAAGTACTGAAAATTGAGAGAAATATTTAATTTAAAGATAAGGAGTGAAAAAGGTGGCAGAACAGAAGAAGCAGGTTCAGGAACAGGATATTAATCAGTTATTGAAGGTGCGCCGGGAGAAACTGGCAGAACTCCAGGAAAACGGAAAAGACCCGTTTCAAATTACAAAATATGATGTTACCAATCACAGCACAGAATTGAAAGATGATTTTGAGGCTTATGAGGGTAAAAGCGTTTCTATCGCAGGCCGTATGATGTCCAAACGTGTGATGGGTAAAGCTTCTTTCTGCAATGTGCAGGATCTGAAGGGAAATATTCAGTCTTATGTGGCAAGAGACAGCATTGGAGAAGAGGAATACAAAGCATTTAAGAAAATGGATATTGGCGATATTGTTGGTATTACCGGAGAAGTTTTCAAAACCAAAACCGGAGAAATTTCCATTCATGCATCTGCTGTGACTCTGCTTTCCAAGAGTCTGCAGGTACTTCCTGAGAAGTTCCACGGACTGACGAATACAGATATCCGTTATCGTCAAAGATATGTGGATCTGATTATGAATCCGGAAGTTAAAGATACCTTTATCAAACGTTCCAAAATTATCAGCGCTATCCGTAAATACCTGGATACTCAGGGATTTATGGAAGTGGAAACTCCTATGTTGGTAGCAAATGCCGGCGGTGCAGCAGCAAGACCATTTGAAACACATTTTAACGCATTGAATGAAGATCTGAAACTGCGTATTTCTCTGGAATTATATCTGAAGAGACTGATCGTAGGAGGTCTGGAAAGAGTTTATGAGATTGGCCGTGTATTCCGTAACGAAGGACTTGATACAAGACATAATCCGGAATTTACACTGATGGAGCTGTACCAGGCTTATACAGACTATAATGGAATGATGGATCTTACAGAAAATCTGTATCGTTATGTGGCTCAGGAAGTTCTGGGAACAACTAAGATCGTATATAACGGAATTGAAATGGATCTGGGAAAACCATTTGAAAGAATCACTATGGTAGATGCAGTTAAGAAATATGCAGGTGTTGATTTCAATGAAATTCACACTCTGAAAGAAGCAAGAGCTGCAGCAAAAGAACATAATGTAGAGTATGAAGAACGTCATAAAAAAGGCGATATTCTTGCCCTGTTCTTTGAAGAATTTGCAGAAGAACATCTGATTCAGCCTACCTTTGTTATGGATCACCCGATTGAGATTTCTCCTCTGACAAAGAAAAAACCGGAAAATCCTGAATATACAGAGCGTTTTGAGTTCTTCATGAACGGATGGGAGATGGCAAATGCTTATTCCGAGCTGAATGATCCGATTGACCAGAGAGCCCGTTTTAAAGCACAGGAAGAACTGCTTGCTCAGGGAGACGAAGAAGCCAATACTACAGATGAAGATTTCCTGAATGCGCTGGAGATCGGTATGCCGCCTACAGGTGGAATTGGATTCGGTATTGACCGTATGGTAATGCTGTTGACAGATTCTGCAGCAATCCGTGACGTTCTGGCGTTCCCGACAATGAAGACCATCGGTGCTGTAAAATCCGAAAATGGTGTAAGTTCTAAAGAGGTTTCTACACCAAATTCAGAGCCAGAAAAAATTGATTTCTCTAATGTGAAGATTGAGCCAATCTTTGAAGAAATGGTAGATTTCGATACATTCAGTAAGTCTGATTTCAGAGCAGTTAAGATTTTAGCTTGTGAAGCAGTACCGAAGTCAAAGAAGCTTCTGAAGTTTACATTAGATGACGGAGAACGCAAAGACCGTGTGATTTTAAGCGGTATTCACGACTATTATGAGCCGGAAGAACTGGTTGGTAAGACAGCAATCGCTATCGTGAACCTGCCACCGAGAAAGATGATGGGCATTGACTCTGAGGGTATGCTGATTTCAGCCGTACACGAGGAAGACGGTCACGAAGGACTGAACCTTCTGATGGTAGATGACAGAATCCCGGCAGGTGCAAAGCTCTACTAAGAAGTACCGTTTTACCCTATAAAACGGGATGTACTTCATTTGTGAAAAAGCTCTGAAAATACACAAATACACCAAATTTACACCAAATGGTGCTTGAAACGGTGCAGAGCCTTAAAAATCGCATAATTAGTGCAATGAGTGGGCAATTCCAATCGGGATTGCCCACTTTTAAAACAAACAAAAATACATATCGAAATTTACAGGAGGAGTATATATGGTTGGAAGAATTTATCACGTTGGATTAACCGTTTCTGATTTGGATCGCTCGATTGCTTTCTACAGAGATATTCTTGGGCTTGAATTTCAGGGCGAAATCTTTATGGAAGGCGAAGAGACAGATAAAATGTTCCGTAAGGAAAATTGTAAAGCAAGGGTTGCATATTTGAATGGTTCGAAGGCTCTTGAAGCACCACCGATTGAATTGATTCAGTTTGTAGACAGCAAAATCCATAAAGAACAATCAGACTTGTTTACGACATCTATCTCAGAAGTATGCTTTTACACGGATGACATTGATTCTGTTTACAAAACCCTTATCGAAAATCATGTGGAGTGCTTGTCTGAACCGCAGTATTTCGACTTTAGGGCAGATGGATTTGGGGAAAGCAGAGCTTTTTATTTCAGAGACCCGGATGGAATCATTCTTGAGATGATGCAACCACTTTGATGAAAAATTATAAGTACAGGAAAGTGACAACTTCCAATTTATCAAGCCCTTTGAGCGAGGAGAAATCTTTTCTCAAAGGGCTTTTTTAATTTTACCTACATTCGCAAACTACAAGAAAAATCCGAAACTTCATATACTTTAATCACAGAGGAAGTGGAGGTTTTGATATGAGTAACAGTTTAGCGGCAGTACATCCCGAACTGATTGCAGAATGGTCGGACAGGAATTTACCGCTGACACCAGACAGTGTGACTTTCGGCTCGAATAAGAAAGTATGGTGGAAAGGTGCTTGCGGTCACGAATGGGAAACAAGTATAAAGGCTCGTTCCAGTGGCGAGAAATGCCCCATATGCTCCGGTGCGAGAGTGATTGAGGGAATTAACGATTTAAGTACATTGAAGCCGGAATTGGCTTCGGAGTGGTCAGAGAAAAATGAAATCAAGCCGACAGATGTATCTATCGGCTCACACAAGAAAGTGATATGGAAGTGTAAATTAGGACACGAATGGATAGCCACTGTAAAGAGTAGAACCATCAACAAAACAGGTTGCCCGTACTGCTCCCATAACAAAGTGCTTGCAGGATTTAACGACCTTGCAACCCTGTTCCCGGAAGTTGCAGACGAATGGTCTGATAAGAATGAAAAGAAGCCTACCGAAGTTATGGCGTTTGCAAACAGCAAGGCTTGGTGGAAGTGCAATACCTGCGGTTATGAATGGAATACGCTTATCTCTACACGCTCAGGTGGCAGTAAATGTCCCTGTTGCAGTGGCTATACATTTATAAAAGGCAAGAATGACCTAAAAAGTACACACCCACAGATAGGCAAAGAATGGTCAGAGAAAAACTATCCTCTGCAACCGGATGAAGTCAATGCAAAGTCGAGGAAAAATGTATGGTGGCATTGCAGAAAATGTGGAAACGAGTGGAAATCAGTTATAAATGCTCGTGTGAAAGGAACGGTTTGCCCTGTCTGTGCAGAGCGAGAAGTGCTTGCAGGATACAATGACCTTGCAACAACTGATAGAGAACTGCTTGTTGAGTGGGATTATGAATTAAACAAGTTAAAACCGACAGAAGTTTCAAGAAATTCGGCAAAGAGAGCATGGTGGCAATGCAGATACGGTCATTCTTGGAGTATGAAGATAAACGAGCGTACTGCTCTCGGAAAAGGGTGCAGAATATGTGAGCAGGAGTATCTGTCGTTGTTCCCGGCTCTTGCAATCAGTTATTATGCCAATTTGAAAGGCTTGAAAGTGGAACTTGGCTCTGATAGGTTATTCGGCATTCCACTTGATGTATATATTCCACTGGAGCAGGTTGCCATTCAAGTGAATACGGACTCGGAGAAGATAGATATACTAAAGGAACATCTCTGTAAACAACGTGGAATCAAACTCATTAAGTTGCCGATGAAGCCAAACGAAGCGGAACCCGAATATGCACAGCGTATCAAAGCAGCATTTCAGAGCGTACATATATTTATATCTTCCGATACAGAAGAAGATGTTAAGATAATCAGGAAAATATTTAAGAACTGGAGGAACAGCCGATGAGAGAAAAGAAATATCACATTTATCTAACCGATGATGAGCAAAGCAGAGTGATACAGTCGCTTATCAATCTGAAAAACAACCTCATAGTACAAGGAAGATACACCGACGCAGTAGATGAAGTTCTTCTGAAAGTGCTGTCCGCAAGGAAAAAGAAACTGAAAATCAAATAATTTCAAGCATTTATGCCGTCTGTTTTTTAACCGAAACAGGCGGCTTTTTTTGTTGTCAAAAATTTTTTGAAATTTTTTTCGGAAAAGAAGCGATTTTGGGTGTCCAAAATGAAGCCTTTTGTGCAATGAGTGAAGGGGTTAATTCCTGATAATGAAAACGGAAGCCTTTTCACTTGTTCTTTGACAACTGAATACACAGGTCGTTAAGACTTTAATTCTGATGATAGCCACTTTAGTAGGTACGCCGAAACTTCTGAAATTTCAGAACAGCGAGAACTCCTGCTATGAGTATCGGATTGCAACCGATATGGCGATGACGGTCAGAAAGATAATGATACTTCTCTACGGAGCTGGCGGAGTACCCGGCAGAGGTTAGATTCCTATGATACAGATAAGCAGCCTGTTCCTTAACGACTTCCCGAAAGCGATATGCTTGGCAAGGGATATTGAGAATAAATATTGCCACGACCGTTTAGGAAATGAAACGGTCAAGTACATAGCCGTTTTTATTGGCTATGAATAAATTGAAAGGAGGAGGCAAGAAGTGTCAAACTGCAAAACGATTGCCATATGCAATCAAAAAGGCGGAGTCGGAAAGACAACGACAACGGTTAATCTTGGTGTTGGGCTTGCAATGCAGGGTAAGAAAGTCTTGCTCATTGACGCAGACCCACAGGGAGATTTAACCACCTGTCTCGGTTGGAGAGATACAGACAATTTGGGTATCACGCTTGCAACGAAACTTACAGATGTGATTAGTGAAACGATGAATGACCCGACAGACGGTATTCTACACCACGAGGAAGGCGTTGACCTTTTACCGGCAAACCTTGAACTTTCGGCGATGGAATATAACCTGATGAACGCTATGAGCAGAGAAACCACTTTGAGGAATTATTTAAGTCAGGTCAAAGACAGATATGATTTTGTTCTGATTGACTGTATGCCCTCACTGAGTATGGTAACACTTAATGCTCTATCTGCGGCAGACAGCGTGATTGTTCCGGTGCAGGCACAGTATTTGCCGGCTAAGGGTATGACCCAGCTTGTGCAGACCATTTCAAAAGTCAAGAAGTATATCAATCAGGACATTAAGATAGACGGTATGCTTCTCACTTTGGTGGATAACCGCACAAACCTCGCCAAAAGTACGGTGGAAGCATTGCGGGAGAATTTCGGAAATCAGATTAAGCTGTATCGCACATCTATTCCGATTGCTGTAAAAGCCGCAGAAACTTCTTCCAAAGGAAAGAGCATTTTTGCTTATGAGCCAAACAGTACGGTGTCAAAGGCATACACCGAATTTACGAAGGAGGTGTTAGCCGATGGCAGGAAGAAAGAGCGACTTCACTCTCACGAGACTCGATGACCTTTTTACAACGCAGGCACAGAGAGAGGAAGAAAGACTTTCTAAAATCCGAGATATTCCATTAGAGCTGATTGACGATTTCCCAGATCACCCGTTCAAGGTCAGGGACGATGAAGATATGCAACAGCTTGTCGAGAGTATCAAGGAGCGTGGAGTGATTACTCCGGCAACGGTAAGGCAGAAAGAGGACGGAAGATATGAACTCGTATCCGGTCACAGACGAAAACGAGCAAGCGAACTTGCCGGTTTTGAAACGCTAAGATGTGAGGTTGTTGACCTTAATAGAGATGAAGCCACAATTCTAATGGTGGAAAGTAATTTCCAAAGGTCACAGATACTTCCCTCTGAAAAAGCCTATGCCTACAAAATGCGTTTGGACGCTATGAAAAGGCAAGGATTTCGTTCTGATTTAACTTCTGCCCCAGTGGGTCAGAAGTTCTCGGTGGAACAAATTGCAGAAAATTCTGCTGATAGTAAAACGCAAATCCAGCGTTATGTTCGCCTTACAAACCTTGTTCCCGAACTGCTTGAATTTGTTGATGAGGGGCGAATTAAAATGCGACCGGCGGTGGAGCTTTCGTATCTTGACGAAGATTGTCAGCGTGATGTAGTTGACGAGATTGATATGAACGACGCAACTCCCTCTCACGACCAGACTATTCGTATGCGTAAGTTTTTCGATGAGGGCAAACTCACAACTGAAGCTATCCAAGCCATTATGTCGGAGGAAAAGCCGAACCAGAAAGAGAAGATTGTGTTAAGGGGAGACAGAGTGCGACAACTCATCCCGAAGAATATTCCAATCAGCCAAACGGAGGATTTCGTGTGCAAGGCATTGGAGCATTATAACAAGTATCTCAGGCAACGGGCAGACCGTGACAGCAGATAGCCGATTTTGTTACTCCCCCTTCTCACACTCTACCCCCTAATACCTACTGTTTACGTGCTGAAAATATATATTCTATCTCACTTGAATATAACTATCTCTCATAACTTATAGCTGTCTAATAAAGGGTTCGCACATTTGAAGTGCAAATAAAATGTCTGATACGATTAAAAGTTTGGATATTCGCACCTTTGCTGTTTTTCGCCCGATTGATTACGATTAAGGCGAAAGGAATGATAGCTTATGAAAAAGAAATGGATGGTTTGTATGATTGCCTGCTTGATGATTTTGCTTGCTGGATGTAACGGTAACACAGCCAAAGAAACCGCACGAAATGACACGGATAAAAGGATTTCTTCTACGGCAGGTAATACCGAAACAACGACCGAAACAGAAAAAGCAGATGATACAAGTGATGTTCCCGAGACGGAGCAACCGGTATCAAGTGAAGCAGCAACAGAGCCGAATCAGCAGGAAAAGTCGGGTGTTTCTTCTACGGCAGGTAGTAGGGCGGAAACTGCAAAAAGCTATGAATCCGTTCAAGTAACGAAAAAGCCTGACAGTATTCAAGAACAGGAGCAGCCACAGCAACAACCGCAGTCAAAGCCGGAAACACCGACGGTTAAGGAAGAAGTGAAACCCACGCAGTCAAAACCGACGGAAGAAGTAAAGCCGAGCTTTGATGTTAATCCTTATGTGAGTTATGCTAAGAATTATGCTCAAAGTATCGGTTTGGAGTTGGACAGTACTGCTACGGATTGTTGGGATAATCCTATCACTGCCAATGCCAAACGCACAGGCATTAAGGACGATATTCAAAGCAGGCTGAACAGATACAAAAATGTGGAAGGATTTACCGCAGTATGGGTATGGGCAGAAAAGGTATCCGATACGGAATATGAAATCTATATCGGCTACTGCTAAAAAACAAAATAAAATACAGTATCGGACGCACTGAGATAATCGGTGCGTTCTTTCATTTTAAGGAGGAAAATTAGATGGCAAAGTCGAAAATCAAGAGAGCCGTATCGTTTGTTATGGTGACGGTTCTCAGTCTCAGTGCATTTATGAGTATTGGGACAAGCACAGCGTTTGCCGCAAGCGGAGAAAAGACCAAAGTGTATATGGTTGATTTCCCTCGTGACGGCGACGCAAATTACGACGGTGTGTGGGGACACAGTAACCTTACTTTGAAGAACGGTTGGCATACCGGCAGTTCCACCCATACCAACTTAAAGGCAATCGGTTCATATTCCGGTAATATTGCCTATTGTATCGAGCCGGGTGTTTCACTTAGCTCAGGTCAGAGTATGAACAAATACGATGAAAATTATTTTAACAATATCACAGCAAACGGAGTTATCTCCGGCGATGAAATCAGACTCTTTATCGGTCGTATCTTGCAGTACGGCTATCGAGGAACGATTTCAACAAGCTGGAGGTCGCAGAACGAAAGTGCGGCAAACAGTATTGCTCACGCTTATGCAACACAGCTTCTTATTTGGGAAACTGTCGTAGGTGAGCGTGACGCAAACTTTAATCACAAAGCAGCCAGTGGTTGCAGTAATGTAAAAGATGTTATCAATGCCAAACATCCGCTTCGCAGTAAGATTATGAGTTACTACAACAGTATGGTCAGCAGTGTGCAGAATCACACAGTTGTGCCGAGCTTCTGTACTAAATCAAGCGGTTCTGCAAAAGTAAAAGAGCTTGAATGGAACGGAAGCAAATATGTTGCAACCCTTACAGACTCAAACGGTGTACTTGCCAATTATAATTTTAAGGCGAGTATCAGTGGTGTAACATTTTCTACAAACGGAAACAAACTTACGGTGTCAATGGATAAAGCACCGAGTAAGGAATTTACTATTACCGCAAGTAAGAAAAACGGTGTCCGCAGAGGTGTTGTCGTATGGTCTGAGGGTAAGCACAGTCAAAATTCAAGCGTGCAGGATGTTGTTACTTACGCACAGGAAGTCAGCGACCCTGTAACCGGATATGTGAAGATGAAAGTCAGCTATGGTTCTTGTCAGATTGTGAAAACATCTGAGGACGGAAAGGTTGACGGTATCAATTTCACTATTTCAGGTAACGGAGTAAATCAGACAGTTACCACAGCAAACGGCGGTAAGTTCCAGCTTGACAACCTTATGCCCGGTGTATATACCGTAACAGAACAGTCTATTGACAAATATGTACCGCAGGAAGTTCACAGAGTAACTGTTGTAGCCGGTCAGGTGGCAACCGTAAACTTCAACAATGTTCTCAAGAGAGGTAATCTTCAGGTCATTAAATCATCGGAAGATAATCTTGTTGAGGGTATGAAATTCCACCTTTACGGTACTTCCCTTGCAGGCATTGCAGTTGATGAATATGCAGTTACCGATAAAAACGGTGTTGCAACATTCAAAGATGTTCTTATCAGCGGAAGCACACCATATACGCTCGAAGAAGTGGATACAGCAATCCGCTATGTCGTTCCCGAAAAACAGACTGCACCGATTCAGTGGAAAGGGGTTACAAACCGTGATTTCACAAATATCTTGAAGAAGTTCAGCGTAACTGTAACAAAGAGCGACCGAGAAGAAGGCACTGCTCAGGGCGACGCAAAACTCTCCGGTGCTGTTTACGGAATTTATAAAGGCGACACACTTGTGGATAAGTATGTGACAGACAGCGACGGACAGTTCACAACTAAGGAATATGTCTGCGACAGTGATTGGACAATCAGAGAAATCACACCGAGTGAGGGTTATCTCCTTGATAAGACAATCCACAAGGTAGGTGCAGAGCCAAAACTCTTTACGATTGAACACAATCTTGTGGCAAACGACGTGACAGAGCAGGTTATGAAAGGAAATATTGCTATCATCAAACACACCGATGATGGGGAAACCAAGATTGAGACACCGGAAAACGGTGCTGAATTTGAAGTGTATCTGAAATCTTCCGGCTCATTTGAAAAAGCCGACAAGGATGAAAGAGATACCATAGTTTGCGATGAAAACGGATTTGCTCAGACAAAGGATATGCCATACGGCGTATATACCGTTCATCAGACCAAAGGTTGGGAAGGTCGTGAGTTTATGAAAGACTTTGATGTTTTCATTTCTCAGGACGGACAGACCTACCGTTATCTCATCAACAATGCCAACTTTGAGTCATATATCAAGGTGGTAAAGAAAGATGTTGAAACAGGCAAGACGATTCCATATGCAGGTGCAGGCTTCCAGATTTATGACCCTGACGGCAACAAGGTAAGTATGACATTTACTTATCCGACACCGACAACCATTGACACATTCTATACTGATGCAGACGGTCAGCTTGTTACACCTGAAAAATTGGACTATGGCAAGGGATATTCTCTTGTTGAGGTTCAGGCTCCGTATGGATATGTACTCGACAGCACACCTGTTTCCTTTGATGTAACAGAAGAAAATTCCACACAGGAAGGTGGTATCACATTGATTAGGGTGGATAAGCCGAATATGGCACAGAAAGGTACGATTTCCGTTGAGAAAACCGGCGAAGTATTCTTTGGTGTCAATGTATCCGGCGAGGAAGATAAAGATGTGATTTATCAGCCGGTGTATAAAGTCAAAGGACTTGCAGGTGCGGTTTATGAAATCACAGCCGATGAAGATGTTATCACACCGGATGGTACACTTCGTTATCACAAGGGCGATGTAGTAGATACTGTAACAACCGATGAGGACGGAACAGCTAAGAGTAAGGAACTCTATCTCGGTAAATATACGGTAGTAGAAACCAAAGCACCGACAGGTATGGTCATCAACAAAGAAAAGCATTCGGTGGAACTCACTTATGCCGGACAGGATGTAGCGGTAACTGAAACTGCAACCAGCTTCGTAAACGAGCGACAGAAAGTGAAGATTTCTCTTGAAAAAATCTTAGAACAGAATGAAACCTTTGGTATCGGCAAGAACGATGAAATCAAAAACATCAGCTTCGGTCTTTATGCAAAAGAAGATGTTGTATCTTCAAGCGGCACAGTTATTCCGGCTGACGGATTGATTGAGATTATCACGCTTGATGAAAACGGAGCAGCGACTGCAAATACAGACCTTCCGTTTGGCAGTTACTATATCAAGGAAATTGCCACAGATGAGCATTATATTCTCTCCGACACACAGTATCCGTTCACATTCGAGTATGCCGGGCAGGATACCGAAACGGTTGAAATCAAGGTAAATGACGGTAAGCCGATTGAAAACAAACTTATTTACGGTTCTGTATCCGGTAAGAAGATTGACGAGAACGGAGAAGCACTGGGCGGTGCTTTAATCGGCATTTTCAAAGCAGATGAAACCGAATTTACAAAAGAACACGCTATTATGACTGCCACATCTGAAAAGGACGGCAGTTTTTCTTTTGCAAAAGTTCCTTATGGAAAGTGGATTGTAAGAGAAATCGAAGCTCCAGAAGGCTTTGTGCTTGATGATACTTCCTACGAAGTAAACATCGGGGAGAATGAGCAGGTCATCGAAGTGGAAATTACCGACGAGTATATTCACGGTAATATTGAACTTACCAAAGTGGATGCTGATTATCCAGATAACAAACTGACGGGTGCAACTTTTGAAGTATATAAGGATGTTAATGGCGACGGTAAACTGGACGATGGCGATGAACTTATCGGAAATCTTGAAGAAACCGCAACCGGTATCTATGAGATGAAAGAACTTCTCTACGGTAAATATCTTGTACGAGAAACCAAAGCACCGGAGGGCTTTGTGCTTGATAAGGGCGTTTACTCCGTATTCATTGAAAAAGATGAAACTACCTACAAGGTAGAAAACAAAGCGGGAGTCGGCTTTATCAACGAAGCAATGAAAGGAAACCTGAAAATTAAAAAGACATCTTCCGACGGTAAGGTGGAAGGCTTCACTTTCAGAGTAACAGGTGTCAACGGTTATGACAGCACCTTTACAACCGATAAGAATGGCGAAATCTCCGTAGATGGGCTTCGTATCGGCGAATACACAGTGTCCGAGGTCAGCGACAATGTATCTGCTGGATATATTTTACCTGCCGATAAGAAAGTGACTGTAAAGGTCGGCGAAACGGTAGAAATCGAGATGTACAATAAACTTCGTGATACACCGAAAACCGGCGATGACAGAAAGACCAGTCTTTGGGTAGCACTTGCAGGTGCTTCTGCACTCGGTATCGTTGCAACGGTTGTTGCTTCCAAGAGAAAGAAGAAAAAGGAGGGCAATGAATAATGGACGCAAAGACAATCGTAGCAGTTGTTTTGGTCGCCTTTATTATCGGCGGCTTTATCTTTTTACAGATTAAAAACAGAAAGAAATAAGAAACAAAATGGTGGGCGGAGCGAAAAAACTCCGTCCATTTACTTTATGGAGGTGCTTTATGAATAAGCAGAGAACGGTTGACAGCAAGGTGCTTGCAATCCTCAGAGAATGCCCTGAAACAAGGTATGACGATATGCAGCTTATCCTCTGCTATTACAACCGATACAGTTATTTGAAAGTCGGCGACTTATCTCTTGAGGATATAGTCAACAACTACAAGGGCTACGGTTTACCGTGCTTTGAAACTATCCGCAGGTCAAGACAGAGGGTGCAATCTTTGTTCCCGGAACTTTCCAGACAGTGCAGTGGCTGCGACAGCAGTATTCGTGTAGTCATAGAAATTGAATAAGGAGGACGCAAGATGAGCAAACCGACATTTCAACAGAAAACAAAATTAATGGCGAAGCTGTTTGATTCCGGTTGTAATACGGAAAAGAAATTACAACAACTTGATATGGAGAGTATTTTGAAGATTCCGGGTATTACGATACCGGATATGGCACTCATCATCGAACTTCAGAAAGAAACCAAAGCCAACAAGTTGTTCTCATATTTGGGAGGTGGAACGGATGAGCAGTCAGGAACATAAGGAAAACAGTATCCGCTTTATTGACAGTGGATACAACGAGAAATTTCGTGTAAATGACGGAGATAAAATCCTGATTCACACAAGAAACGGAACAACACTGGAGCGTGAGTGTAAGTATATCGACGATTATCATACACAAATCGGTTCGGATGTTTTTCATATCTGTGAATTTGCAGAGCTGTGTGAAAGAAACGGTCATACCGTTGAACCAGCCGGAAAGGAAAAGACAAAACCGACAAAAAGCAAAGAAAAAGAACGATAAGGAGGTGCAAAAGCAGTGTCAAGAAAATACGAACTCATATCCGAACTCTATGACAGAACCTGCAAGACGGTTGTTTCCAATCCGCAGAACTGGCGGAATTTCTTGCAGTCTGCGTGTAGGAATTATAAGCTAAGATACGATGAGCAGTTGCTTATATATGCACAGCGACCGGACGCTACGGCAGTTCTTGAAATCGAGCGTTGGAACAGGAGTTTTGGACGTTGGGTAAATAGAGGGGCAAGAGGTATTGCGGTATTTGCCGATGAAAACAGAGCAAGACAAAGACTTATCCACTACTTCGATATTTCCGATACTCACGAGAGCAGATATTCCCGTCCTGTTCCACTTTGGAATATGAGGAACGAATACACAGACGATGTTATTGAAACGCTTGAAAGCACATTCGGAGAACTGGATAACAAAGTCACTTTGGGCGAAGCAGTTATGAGTGCCGCACAAAATGCCGCCGAAGATAATTTGCCGGATTATCTTAATGACCTCATATATGCTTCCGAGGACAGTTTCTTAGAAGGACTTGACGAAACGATGATTGCAAGTCTGTATAAAAAGGTTGTCACAAACAGCGTGGCATATATGATTATGACAAGGCTTGGAATTGATACCAGCGAATACTTTGAAGTAGATGATTTTCGAGATGTTACAAATTTCAATACGCAGGATACGATGAACGCTCTGGGATTTGCCACAAGCGATATTGCAGAGATGGGACTTTCGGAAATCTCAAAAACAGTGATGGCACTGAACCGTCAAAATCGCATAATTGAAGCAAACAGGCAACCGGAATACAATAAAGACATCAAAGACGAAAGGAGTAGCGATTATGAACGAGATAACATACACGATGGTCGGGGATTACAATCTTCCGAACCTGACTCTGCCCGAACAGCCGGAGGTCATTCAGGGCAAATGGTCGCAGATGAGGAGAACTTATCTGAAAGAACACCACAAGGTTCAGTATTACAATCTCCTGACGAAAGGGATACTGAGCAGTCATCTGTCAGAAGTACAGCAGAGGGCGACCAAACTGGAAGAAACGCTTATCAGGCAGATGGCACAGCAAGAGGGGCTGACGGAGCAGATGAAAGCGGACGATATGATGAATTGGATTCGCTTGATGAACAACATCAGGAACTCGGCACAGGAAATCGTGAAAGCACAGGTAATATTCGTTTAGAGTATTACGACAGAAGCAACGAGGATAAGAGCCTGCCGTTTTTCGGTGGGGATGATACTATCCGAGAGATACTCGGTACTACACCGCATTTATCGGCTTCTCTTGAAGATATTAAAGACCTCTATGAGAGAAATACCGATAGCGATACCCGTACCGAATATATCAAGAGTATCTTCAATAACGACTATACCGAACTCACATTAGAGGATGGGAGAACCGTAGGTTACAAGACATTTCAGAATGTTTTGCATCTTTGGGAAGGTCATTATGACAGCAGAACTGCACAGAGTTTCTATAATTGGAGTGTGATTGCACAGCACTTTGAAGCAATGCGTCTTTTGGGAGAATTAAATGATAGAATGAAACCGCTACCGTCGGTAGACGGACAGATGAGCTTCATATTAGACGGTCAGGCAGAGGAAAACAAAACCTCTGCCTTTACTTTTTCTCAGGAGATTATCGACGCAGTTCTGACTCGTGGAAGCGGTATTTACGAAGGTAAAATGCGTATCTATGAGCAGTTTCAAAAGAGTTTATCTTCAAAAGAAAATGCAGACTTTCTCAAAAACGAATACGGTTGGGGAGGTTCATATCCTGTCATTATCGGTGCAGGTATTGATGAAAACCACGATGGGAAAGGCATAACTCTTTCAAGAGGATTTGGAAACGACGCACCGAAACTCAATCTTAAATGGACACAGGTGGAAAAGCGTATCGGGGAGCTTATCCGTGCAGACAGATACTTAAATCCAAAGGAAAAGGAGCAGTATCCGCAGTGGCTTGAGAAGCAGGAAGCAAGACGGGCAGAAATCGAGGAGCAGAAAAGAAATCGGGAAATTCTTTCTACTGCACCACCGAAAGAAGCAGAGCAGGCAAATGATGACGATATTATCGGCAAGGAAATTGTGATTGATGCCCGCCGATTTGTTATTGAAAGTATCGGTAAAATAAGCGGCGATGTTTCTATGCGAGATGTCACTTTTGAGGACAGCGTAGGTTTCCCGATTAACCGTGTAGAGAAGATTGATTATGTCCGCAGTCTGCTTGCAGAGCAAACACAGGAACAGCAATTACCTGATACCCGATATGAATATCATCTTGGAGACACGGTATATATCGGTGCTTCGGAGTATGAAATCTTATCTTTTGATGATGAGAGAGTAATGCTTTACGATACAGAAATGCCACTGTTCAACAAGGAGTTTTCAAGGGGAGAATTTGACCGCAAAGTGCAGGAAAATCCGCTGAATGACCACTTGAGGGTAACGGTATTACCTGCCGCAGAAAAAGCCGATACAGACGAAAATATCACGCATAGTGATACCGAAACCGAACAGAAAACAGATTATGAGGATGCGTTTTTCATTAACAGAGAGCAGGAAAGCGTTACTTGGATGTACTTTAATCCAGACAGTAGTGCCGGCGGTCAGTATGTTACAAATACGCTTTCTTTTGATGAAATCAGAAATGCTGCACAGAACTATAAATCGGCAGATGAGTTCTTTGATTACCTCGGCAGTGTCGCAAATCAAACCCTTGCCGATGTAGGTACAGAATGGTTTGAAGAAGCAGATACAGCTTTCAGGCAGACACCGGATTTTACAGAATGTACGACTGATACAATGGGAGCACTCATTGAAAATACCGAAAGAAGCGATATGGTAGCAACCAATATTGGTAAAGTACCTATTGAGGACTACCGAGAAATCATTGCAAATCAGAATGGCTTTGACAGCTACGATGAGATGTATAACGAGGGCATTCGTATCGGCAATGGCTATGATAAAGAGACTGAACCGATAAAACCGCAGTGGGAGAATAAAACGAGCAAGGTCAAGAGTTTTGATTTGCACCCGGATATTCCGATGGCAGAGAGAAATACTTTTGATTTGCGTTCCAATCCGGTAGAGCCGGCAGGCAAGAAAGAACGCTTTCGCAGGAATATGGAAGCCATAAAGGTTCTGAAGGAATGTGAGTTTGAAAACAGATTTGCCACACCTGAAGAACAGTTTATTTTGTCAAAATATGTCGGCTGGGGAGGTTTGCCAGAAGCCTTTGATGAGAACAATTCGGCGTGGGCAGATGAATTTGTTGAGTTATATACCGCACTCTCTCCCGAAGAATATGCCACCGCAAGAGAAAGCACACTGACTGCCTTTTATACTCCTCCAGAAGTTACAGACGCTATATACAAGGCAATGGAGCAGATGGGATTTAAGGAGGGCAATCTGTTAGAGCCGTCCTGCGGCATCGGTAATTTTATCGGTATGTTGCCGGAGTCAATGAAAAATACAAAGATTTACGGTGTGGAACTTGATACTGTTTCGGCAGGGATTGCTCAGCAACTTTATCAGAAATCATCCATAGCAGCACAGGGATTTGAAGAAGTCAATGTGCCGGACAGCTTCTTTGACGGAGTTGTGGGAAATGTTCCGTTTGGCGATTTCAAGGTACTTGATAAGAGGTACGATAAGTATAACTTCCTTATTCACGATTATTTTTTTGCGAAAGCTTTGGATAAGTTAAGACCCGGCGGTGTGATGGCACTTGTGACAAGCAAAGGCACGATGGATAAAATGAATTCGTCGGTCAGAAAATATATCGCTCAAAGAGCCGACCTTTTGGGAGCAATCAGACTTCCGAATGACACATTCAAGGGCAATGCCGGTACAGAAGTTGTATCGGATATTTTGTTTTTGCAAAAGCGAGACAGGCTCATAGATATAGAGCCTAATTGGGTACAACTTGGCACAACCGATGACGGTATCACGATGAACTCGTACTTTGTGGAACATCCCGAAATGATACTGGGCGAGATGAAAACAGTAAGTGGACGCTTTGGAGAAGAAGTAACTTGTATACCGTTTGAAAATGCCGATTTATCAGAATTATTATCGGAAGCGGTAGCAAATATACACGGAGAAATCAACGATTATGAAGTAGAAGCTGAACTTGAGGAAGAAGACAATTCTATTCCGGCAGACCCGAATGTGAGAAATTTTTCTTACACGGTTGTGGATGATAAAATCTATTTCCGTGAAAATTCCCGTATGACTCCGGTTGAGGTATCGGCAACCGCAGAAAACAGAATCAAGGGTATGGTTGCTGTTCGTGACAGCGTTCGCAACCTGATTGAACTGCAAACGGAGGACTATCCGGATGAAGAAATCAAAGCCGAACAGTCAAAACTCAACAGTCTTTATGACAGTTACACAAAGAAATACGGACTGATTAACAGCAGAGCAAATATCTCTGCTTTCAGTGATGACAGTTCCTTTGCCTTGCTTTCTGCACTTGAAGTCATTAACGAAAACGGAGAACTGGAACGCAAGGCGGATATGTTCTTCAAGCGTACAATTAAGCCACATAAGCCGGTAGAAAAGGTAGATACCGCCAGTGAAGCACTTGCTGTTTCTATGGGAGAAAAAGCCGAGATTGATATGGAGTATATGTCAAAACTCACAGGTAAAAGTGAGGAGACGCTCTATCAGGATTTGAAAGGCGTTATCTTCTTAAATCCGCTTTACGGGTACGGGAATGTAACTGAGGCAAAGTATTTGATGGCAGATGAGTACCTCTCAGGCAATGTCAGGGAGAAACTTATCACAGCAAAGAAGTCGGCTGAACTTTATCCTGAAGATTACAAAATCAATGTGGAAGCACTGGAAAAGGTTCAGCCGAAAGACTTGACTGCAAGCGAAATATCTGTAAGGCTCGGTGCTACTTGGCTGCCACAGGAGATAATCCAGCAGTTTATGTTTGAGTTCCTTGATACACCGAGATATGCACAGTGGAATATAAAAGTTCACTTCTCTCCCTATACGGGCGAGTGGAATATCGAGGGAAAAAGTTATGACCGTTCCAATGTCAAAGCGTACAGCACATACGGAACAGGTCGTATCAATGCCTACAAAATAATTGAGGAAACGCTGAACCTGAAAGATGTTCGTATCTTTGATTATATCGAAGATGATGAGGGCAGGAAAAAGGCAGTTCTCAACAAAAAGGAAACGGCAATCGCACAGGCAAAGCAGGAACTTATCAAACAAGGTTTTCAGGATTGGATATGGGCAGACCCTGACCGTAGAGAGAAACTCAAGAAGATGTATAACGAAAAATTCAACAGTATCAGACCTCGTGAGTATGACGGAAGCCACATCACATTTAGTGGCATGAATCCGGAAATCACATTAAGGGAACACCAGAGAAATGCGGTTGCACACATTCTCTACGGTGGAAATACCTTGCTTGCACACGCAGTCGGGGCAGGCAAGACGTTCGAGATGGTAGCGGCATCGCAGGAGTCGAAAAGGCTTGGACTATGTAATAAATCACTGTTTGTTGTACCGAATCATCTGACGGAACAGTGGGCGGCGGAATACTTGCAGCTTTATCCGTCAGCAAATATATTGGTTGCGACGAAGAAGGATTTTGAAACAAAGAACCGTAAAAAGTTCTGTGGTAGAATTGCAACAGGCGACTATGACGCAGTTATCATCGGACATTCTCAATTTGAGAAAATCCCGATGTCGATTGAAAGGCAGAGGGCAATTCTTGAACAGCAGTTGAATGAATTGACGGAAGGAATTGCAGAACTAAAGCGTAACCGAGGAGAAAACTTCTCTGTCAAACAGCTTGAAAAATCAAGAAAATCCGTTAAGCAAAAGCTCCAAAAACTCAACGACCAAAGCAGAAAGGATGATGTTGTAACCTTCGAAGAATTAGGTGTGGACAGGCTCTTTATTGATGAGAGTCATTATTACAAGAACCTTTATCTTTACACAAAAATGCGTAATGTAGGCGGTATTGCACAGACAGAAGCACAGAAATCTTCCGACCTCTTTATGAAGTGCCGATACCTTGATGAGATTACCGGCGGACGAGGAACTGTATTTGCGACAGGTACGCCTATCTCAAACAGTATGGTGGAACTTTACACCATTCAGCGATACTTGCAATATAATACCCTTGTGAAAAACGGATTACAGCACTTCGACGCTTGGGCTTCCACATTTGGAGAAACGGTAACAGCAATAGAACTTACGCCGGAGGGAACGGGTTACAGAGCGAAAACACGCTTTGCTAAATTCTATAACTTACCCGAACTTATGGCGATGTTCAAAGAGGTTGCAGACATTAAAACAGCCGATATGCTTAACCTCCCTGTGCCGGAAGCAGAGTATCATAATGTGTCAGTTGAACCGTCCGAAATGCAGAAAGAAATGGTTGCTTCCCTTGCAGAGCGAGCCGAGAAAGTTCGTGGCGGAGGTGTAGATTCAAGCGTAGATAATATGCTCAAGATAACAAACGACGGTAGAAAACTTGCACTTGACCAGCGTATGTTAAACGATATGCTGCCTGATTTTGAAAACAGTAAAATCAATGCATGCGTTGATAATGTGTATCGCATATGGGAAGAAAACAAGGATAAAAAGTCGGCACAATTAGTGTTCTGCGACTTATCTACTCCAAAGAACGACGGAACATTTTCCGTTTACAACGACATCAGAAAGAAGCTCATAGAGCGAGGTGTTCCCGAAAGCGAAGTCCGATTTATCCACGAAGCGGAAACCGATGTGAAGAAGAAAGAATTGTTTCAGAAAGTCCGTAAAGGTGAGGTCAGAGTGCTAATGGGTTCAACACAAAAAATGGGTGCCGGTACGAATGTTCAGGACAGACTTATCGCACTTCACGATGTTGATTGTCCTTGGCGACCGGCAGATTTGGAGCAACGTAGTGGTAGGATTATCCGTCAGGGGAATTCTAATCCAAAGGTGGAAATTTATCGTTATGTTACCAAGCAGACCTTTGACGCATATCTGTATCAGCTTGTCGAAGGAAAGCAGAAGTTCGCTTCACAGATTATGACAAGCAAATCTCCCGTCAGAAGTGCGGAAGATATTGATGAAACCGCACTATCTTATGCCGAGATTAAAATGCTTGCAACAGGCAATCCATATATCAAGGAAAAGATGGATTTGGACATTCAGGTACAGAAATTGAAGCTCTTAAAATCCAATTTCCTATCTGAAAAGTATAGTCTTGAGGATAAGATAATTAAATATTATCCGCAGCGTATCACTTCTCTTGAAAACCGAATTAACGGTTTGACGGCAGATGTGAAAACTGCAAAACAACACCCGAAACCAACAGATGACCGCTTTGTCGGTATGGAGGTTAAGGGTGTTTTTTATTCCGAAAAGGCAGACGCAGGTAAAGCAATTATCGAAGCCTGCAAGGAAATGACAAGTCCTGCACCTATTCCTCTCGGTAAGTACAGAGGATTTGAAACGGAGCTGTCTTTTGACACAACAGAGCGTTCTTACTGCGTGACAGTCAAGGGAGAAACCGGCAAACAGGTGTCGCTTGGCGATGATGTTTTCGGTAATATCACTCGTATTGATAATGCGGTTGAGCGTTTTGCAGACGACCTTGAAAAAGCAAAGGACAGTCTTGCTGATACGAAAAATCAGTTTGAAACCGCACAGAAAGAAGTGCAAAAACCGTTTGTGCAGGAAGAAGAATTGAAGTCAAAACTTGCCCGTTTGGACGAGCTGAATATCTTGCTCAATATGGATAAAAAGGAAAATGAAATTGTAGGCGGCGAGCCTGATGAGGGCGAATCGACCGAGAAGCGAAAGGAGAAGTCGTATGAAAGATAAGAATGAAATGTGAGGTGGTCAATATGCCATATATAGCACCGGAAGTCATAACCGAAGCAAAGAGAATGGATTTGCTGACCTATCTTCGCACCTATGAACCGAGCGAACTTGTCCGTTACAGCGGTAACACCTACTGCACCAGAGAACACGACAGTTTGAAGATTTCAAATGGGAAATGGATGTGGTGGTCGAGAGGTATCGGCGGCAAATCTGCCCTTGACTATCTTATCAAAGTCAAAGGACTTGATTTTGTTGAAGCGGTTGAAACCATTATGGGACAGTGTGCTGTTTCTGCTCTGGTCTATGAAAAAGAAAGCCGGAGTTATGAAAATCAGCCACTTCTTTTACCGCAAAAAAGTCCGAGTAACGATGTGGTTACGCAGTATCTTTTCAGTAGAGGGATTGATTATGAAATCATAAACTACTGTCTTGATAAGGAACTTATCATTGAATCACTGCCATATCACAATGTTGTTTTTATCGGTTATGACGAGAAAAAAGAAGCAAAGTATGCTGCATTTCGGGCAACAAACAGCAGTCGTATTATGGGCGACTGCACTGGTAGTAAGAAGCAGTTTTCTTTCAGGCTGACAAATGAAGAAAGCACAGAGGTACACCTGTTTGAATGTGCCATTGACCTGTTATCCTATGCCACATTAGCAAAGATGGAGGGCAGGGATTGGCACAAATTAAACCTTGTTTCCCTATCCGGCGTGTATTCGCCTAACAGAGAAACAGAGAAATCCAAAGTGCCTGTTACACTGAAAAATCTGCTTGAAAAGAACAAGAAGATTAACAGAATCGTGCTTCATTTTGATAATGATATTGCCGGAAGAAAGGCGGCAAATGCACTGAAAATTAAATTAAAAGACAGATACGAAGTCGTTGACGATCCGCCCAAGTGCGGGAAAGATGTCAACGACTTTTTGTGTATCAAATTAGGAATTTCCAAGAAGAATGAAAGGAGTTTTGAGAGATGAGCGAAAAAATAAATGTACTTCTCATTGAACCGGGCAAGTATCCGAAACAGATTGAGATTGAGGATACGCTGGAAGCAATGCAGGAAACCGTAGGCGGATATATTGAGGAATATATGCCTTTTGATGATGAGGTTGCAATCGTATGTAACGAGGAAGGGAAGATAAATGGTGCTGAGTTAAATCGTGCAATTTACTCCGATGATAAAGAAATCCTCGACATTATTGCAGGCAAATTCTTTATCGCATATGCACCGATTGAGTCGGAGAGTTTTCTCAGTATGCCAAAGGATTTGATGAAAAAGTATGAGGATAAGTTCCGGTATCCGGAGCGTTTTTATCAGACGGACAAGGGCATTGAAGCGAAAGCATATAAACCAATTTCAAAAGATATGGAGCGATAAAAAGACAGACGATGGGGCAACCCGGAGAGTCTGCATATTCTTAGCGAGCAGTGTATTTGGATAGCACACTACCAAATACCTCGTTAGGGGTTGCCCCTAATACCCCAAGAGAAAGGAGAACGCTATGCGTGAGATAGCATTGGTAGCCGTCGGTGTAATTGCCGGCGGCTTTATAGGAGTTACTTTTATGTGTCTGTTCCAGATAAATAAGGACAGCCATTATATCATCACAAGAAAGGATGGCACAGAAAATGAGGAAAAGAAACATTCAGAAGATTGTTAGGTTCAGTAGAGACGAAGCACAGGATTTGCAGAAGAAGGCAAAAAAGGCTTGCCTGAGTGAAGCGGGACTTATCCGTTTACTTCTTCGAGGATATGAGCCGAGGGAAAAGCCGGACGAAAGATTTTATGATGTGATGCGTGAGCTTTCTTCTATCGGCAACAACATCAATCAACTTGCAGTTAAAGCAAACGCTCTTGGCTTTGTTGACGCACCGCAGCTTAAAAAGGAAGCGGAGCGTTGGCATAAGTTTCAGGCAGATATTGAGCGTACTTATTTAAGACCCGATAAGAGTGAAATGAAATGGCAGTAAGCAAGTTGTGGGCAGTTAATTCAAGGCTTGGTCAGGTTATTGATTATGCCGCTAATCCTGAAAAGACAGCGGCAGATATTTATACCGAGGAACAATATCAGGCACTTGCAGATGTTCTCTCCTATGCAAAGGACGAAGAAAAAACCGAACGGGAATATTTCGTGGAAGGTATCAACTGTAATCCGACCACTGCCCGTGACCAATTTGTTTCAGTTAAGCAGGCATATGGGAAAGAGGACGGCATACAAGCCTATCACGGATATTTGAGTTTTAAGGAACAAAATATCACACCGGAGCTTGCACAAAAAATCGGAATGGAGTTTGCAAACGAAGTGTGGGGGGAAAGATTTCAAGTTGTTGTTACAACGCACCTGAACACCAAACACCTGCATTGCCACTATGTAATTAACTCTGTTTCATTCAAAGACGGCAAGCGATGTCAAGATACCTCGTGGTTTAAGTTCAGAAAAGTTGCCGACCGTATTTGTGAGAAATATGGATTATATTACAATCCGAATCCGAATCGCAGTAAGCAATCCTCTTACTACTATAAGCAGGAACAGGCGGGAATGCCGACCAGATATTCTATGGTGCGAGAAGCCATAGATGAAGCGATTGCCCACAGCACAAATATCAGAAGTCTTGACTACGCACTTACGCAGATGGGATATGAGCATTGTCTAAGCGAGAGCCGGAAATATTGGACGATTGTACCGAAAGGGTACACGAAACCCATACGACTTAAAAATCTCGGAGAAGATTATACCGAGGAAGCAATCAGGCGTAGGCTTATGGAAAATCAGAGAGTACGCATAGTTCCGTTTGCAAAGCAGACGGTGGTTATCAGGCAGTACCGATTGCCTACAAGAGAAAATAAAATCAAAAAAGTGGGCGGACTGTATGGCTTGTATCTGCATTACTGTTACAGGCTCGGTTATCTGCCAAAATATAAAAAACAGAATACAGCAAGGCTTCACTATCTTTTGAAAGAGGATTTATTGAAGCTGGATAAAATCACAGCAGAGACAAGGCTGCTCGGACGAGAAAATATTTCTACGGACGAGCAGCTTTTCTCATATAAAGAGTCGCTGAAAGGTCAAATTAAAACATTGAATGACGACAGAACGCACCTGCGAAAAAAAGCAAGAACAAAGATGAGTGACGATGAGCTGTCTAAGGTCAAAGAACAGATTTCGACGGTAAGCGACAAAATTCGGGAACTGAACAAAGAGGTTCGACTCTGTAACGACATTGCCGAGAGGTCAAAGGTTATGGAGCAGAACCTTGAAACAATCAGAGCCGAAGAAGAAAAACAACAGCGAAAGGAGCAAAAGCGAAATGACAAATTCAGGTGACGCAGCCGAACAGGTCGTCAGGTTATCCCTTGAAGGCTTTGAAGTTGCTGCAAGACTTACCGGTTCAGCCGCAAAGAATATCGCAATTCTTCTTGCTTCCGTATTAAAACAGGAAGCAACGCAGGCGAACAAGACCAGAGGAAAAGCCCGTCTTACCAATATGATTAAATCGGGCAAAGAATTGAAAGTGTTTTCTATTCCGAATAAGGACTTGAAGAAATTCACCGAACAGGCAAAACGCTACGGTGTTCTCTATTGTGTTCTCCGAGATAAGAATACAAGGGGAGATAATGTCCCGATTGATATTATCGCACGTGCGGAGGACGCTTCTAAAATTCAGAGAATCGTTGAGAGATTTGAACTCGGTAAGGTGGATAAGGCGGCAATCGTAACAGAATCGCAGAAGGCGGTTGAAAAACGAGAAGCCGTGGAAAAAGATAAGCCGACAAAATCCAAGAATGAAATCATCACGGAGGAAGCTGTACGAAAACCACTTCAGAAAGAGGAAAACGCACAGTCAAACCCCACAACCGCCAAAACGGACAAAAACCCTCCGTCAAGGCAAAACTCAGAGCCGGTAGATATGCAAACTGATAAGGGTACTGTTGTTGACAGACAGAAGAAGCCATCGGTAAAGGAAAAGCTCGACCGCTATAAGGCTCAGGCGAAACAGCAGAAAGAAGCAGAACGCAAAGAGCCGGAAACAGATAAGGCAAAGCATCCTTCTGTACCGAAGCAGACGGTACACCAACAGCCAAAAACAAAATCCAAGAAACCGAAAGAGAGGTAATTACAATGACAGAAAATTTTACTCCTGCAAAAGCAGGCGGTCAGCGACCGAGACTTTCCAAAGAGGAATATGCTGAGAAGAAACGAGCCGAGAAAGACGCTGTGTATCAGCTTGCGGATGAAGCGGCGAAAGAGATTGTATCTTCGCCGGAGAAATTCAAAGCGTTCCTTGATACACAGAGCCGACTTGACAGATATTCGGCAGTCAACGCACTTTTGATTTACAAGCAGTATCCGCAGGCGGTACAGCTTAAAGATTTTGATGACTGGAGCAAAGACAACATTAAAATTACAAAAGGTGCTAAGAGCATATCCATTCTTGAACCGGTGGAATATGCAAAGCGTGACGGAACAACAGGCATTTCCTACAATGTGAAGAAAGTGTTTGATGTGGCACAGACCAATGGGAAACGACCGCCTGCACCGACAGCTAATCGTGACCCGAAAGCACTGATTACCACAATGCTTGATTCTTCTCCTGTGAATGTAGAAGCAACAAACGACCTCCCCTATCCAAATATGGCGGCGTTTTACAATAATGAGGAACAGACCTTGTATGTAAAGCGTGATGTGGGAGACAGCGTAGCGGTTGCACAGTGCGTAGCACAGGAACTGGGACACGCACAGCTTTCCATCAACAGCGACAGTTACAGTCGTTCTGATACGGGCTTTCAGGCGGTGTGTATCGGATATATGCTTTGCAAGAAGTATGGGATTGATACACAGAATTTTGCCATCAACCGTATTCCGGATAAGCTGGCAAACAAAGAGCCGAAGGACATTCGTTTTGAACTATCCAAGACGAGAAATGCGATGGCTGATGTTCATTCCCGTGTGTCCGATGAACTGTATAAGAAAAAGCAGACACGCTCAAAAGATTATGAAAGATAAGAGGTACTGATATGGCAAAAGAAGAACTTTACCATATAGCGTTGGATGATTATGAACACGGTATCGTTATCCGTTCTCTTAATGATGAGAAAACAGATTTAATGAACGAAGGGAAATCAACAGACGCTGTGGACGACCTGATTATCAAGGTCGGGACTGCCCCAAAGAAAAAATTCAAGGTTATCGAAAAGGAACGCTCTGGCGATGCGAGATAACGAAAGACAGTCTGCGATGATTCTTTCTGTCATCGGCATTGTTCCGGTTGTGTGGCTGGCACTTCTCATAGCTCCGTCAGTTAAAGGCGGATTGCCGGAGATATTGCCGAGCCTGATGAATGTATTTAACAATCCGTTTCATATAGAAGTTTGTGAGGACAGTGTGAAAACTGTCCTCATTTTGCTTTTGTGCTATGGAATGGGTATCGGGATATATTTCTCCACACAGAGAAACTACCGCAGGCGGGAGGAACACGGTTCTGCAAAATGGGGCAATGCAAGAGCCGTGGATAAGAAGTACAGACAGTCTCCGTATTCCGATAATAAGCTGATGACGCAGAATGTCCGTATCGGATTGAATGCGAAAAAGCACAGACGAAATCTGAATACACTGGTATGCGGCGGTTCCGGTGCAGGTAAAACAAGATTTTACTGTAAGCCCAACCTTATGCAGTGCAATACCTCTTTTGTAATCCTTGACCCGAAAGGCGAAATCTTGAGGGATACGGGAAAACTTCTTGAGAAAAAAGGATATGAGGTCAGAGTTCTTGACCTTATCTCTATGGAAAAGAGCCACTGTTACAATCCTTTTGTGTATCTTCAGAACGACAACGATGTGCAGAAACTTGTAACTAACTTATTCAAAAGCACCACACCAAAGGGCAGTCAGTCCCAAGACCCGTTTTGGGACACTTCAGCTTCTATGCTCCTTTTGGCGTTGGTGTTTTATTTACGCTATGAAGCACCGGAGGAAGAACAGAACTTTGCAATGGTTATGGAAATGCTCAGAGCCGGTTCGATTGAGGACGAGGAGGATACAAGACCATCTCCTCTCGATGAATTATTTGCAGAGCTTGAGATGAACAATCCCGACCATATTGCTCTAAAGTATTACCGTTCCTATCATTCCGGTTCGGCAAAGACACTGAAATCCATTCAGATAACGCTTGCCGCAAGGCTTGAGAAATTCAATCTTGAAAGCCTTGCTTCATTAACTTCGGCAGACGAGTTAGACCTGCCCTCTATGGGAGAAAAGAAAGTCGCCTTGTTTGCCCTGATACCCGATAACGACTCCAGTTTCAATTTTCTGGTGTCGATTTTATATACCCAACTGTTTCAGCAGTTATTCTATGCCGCCGACCATATCCACGGAGGTTCGCTTCCCGTTCCCGTCCATTTTCTGATGGACGAATTTGCCAATGTTTCATTGCCGGATGACTTTGACAAGATACTTTCGGTAATGCGTTCCAGAGGTGTGTCGGTCAGTATCATCTTACAGAACTTGGCACAGCTTAAAGCCTTGTTTGAAAAACAATGGGAAAGTATCGTGGGCAACTGCGATGAATTTCTGTATCTTGGCGGCAACGAGCAAAGTACACACAAATATGTGTCGGAGCTACTCGGCAAAGAAACTATCGACACGAACACTTACGGTAAGAGTTCCGGTCGAAGCGGTAACTACTCCACCAACTATCAGATAAGTGGTCGAGAACTTCTTACACCGGATGAAGTGCGTATGCTGGATAACCAATATGCGATTTTATTTATCCGAGGGGAGCGACCGATTATGGATTTTAAGTACGACATCTTGAAGCACCCGAATGTGGCACTGACCACAGACGGAAAAGAGAAACCGTACAAGCACGGAGAAGTAACGATACCGCACTCATCTATTTCCGTTCTTGCCATTGACCCTGATGAGGTTGAGGAAAGCAATTACGGAGAAACCACTTATGAACTTCTGTCCGATGAGGATTTTGAAGTAGATAACAATTTTTAATCACAGGAGGAAATGATAATGAGATTTTTTAAGAGAAACACAGAAAACAAAGCAACCTCTAAACTGCCTATGACCGGAAAGGTTAAGAAAGGCTACCGTGCATATTGTGTGGCGGTACTGGCAATGACCATTGTACTCGGCACAGGTGTAACCGCATTTGCGGCAAACGACCCTATCACGGTAGTAAACAATCTGTCCGATTTCATTTTCGGACTTATCCGTGCAATTGGACTTATCCTGCTCGGCTTCGGTATCGTGCAGGTCGGACTTTCTTTGAAGTCCCACGACCCGTCCCAGAGAGCAAACGGTTTTCTTACTCTTGCCGGAGGTATCATCATTACTTTCGCAAAAGAAATCCTTACTCTTATCACAGGCTAAGAAGCAACAGTTATCACGGGGCATACTCGCCAAAACGGGTATGCCTCCATTTTTACAAGGAGGTGCGAATGAATGAGCGATAACTGGGTAGTTCAAAACCTCGAAAACGCTCTTGAAACTTGGAACGATAAATTAAGCGAGATATGGCAGCTTTTAACCACAACACCGCAGAATTTCAAAGGCGGAAGCATATGGAATGTGATGGTAACAATTAACGGAGCAATTCAGGCAATCGGGCTTGCACTATTAGTACTGTTCTTTGTGGTAGGCGTTGTCCGTACCTGTGGCAGCTTTACCGATGTGAAAAAGCCGGAACACGCATTGAAATTGTTTGTTCGCTTTGCCATTGCCAAAGGTGTCATAACCTACGGTATGGAGCTTATGCTTGCTTTATTCAATATCGTTCAAGGTATCATTTCAACCATTATGACATCATCGGGATTTGGAACACCGAATCAAACGACGTTCCCATCCGAAATGGTAACAACCATTGAGGACTGCGGATTCTTTGAAAGCATTCCGCTATGGGCAGTGACTCTGATAGGCGGTCTTTTTATTACGGTGTTGTCATTCATTCTGATAATGACGGTTTACGGCAGATTTTTCAAACTGTATATGTATACGGCATTAGCACCGATACCGCTATCTACCTTTGCCGGAGAACCAACGCAGAATGTGGGCAAGAGTTTTATTAAAAGTTACTGTGCGGTACTGCTTGAAGGTGCAGTAATCGTGCTTGCCTGCATAATCTTCTCACTGTTTGCGTCAAGTCCGCCGGTAGTAAACCCGGACGCTGCGGCAGTTACACAGGTATGGTCATATATCGGAGAACTTGTATTTAATATGCTTGTTCTTGTTGGTGCAGTAAAGATGAGTGACCGTATTATCAGAGAAATGATGGGCTTATAACGGAGGTTCAAGAAAATGAAAAACAGAAACAGGACAGGTCGGCAGAAATATTTCTCTGCTGACCGTAGATGTAAAGCCTGCGTGTATAACGGCGGTAAAAGAAGGGGCGAGCGTATTTGTCTTACGGATATTTGTGTCGTGCCTTCTAAAATTCGACCGATTCGCAGAGAAAGGAAAAACAAATGAAAACAGTACAGATATAACTTACACCTCGTTACCGGCGAGGTCGTTCAGGCGGCTGAAGATTATGAACTTAAAGGGAAGAAAACAATCGTCAGCCTTTTTCAAAGAGCAGATGATGAGGATATTTTTCTCATTACCGATTTGCTCTTAGGTTCTTGCTATATTCCGAAAAAGAATATTGCGTATATTACAACCGGAGATGTCAGAGTTGATGCTGAACCTGACCGATTTGAAACAAATACTTGCTTGTTAAGGAGCGTGAAGAACTGTGGAAGTGAAGATTAACAGAGAAATACGAAATTACACAGAATCAATGTTCTTTGGGCTGTCGCTCAGACAGTTCATTTTTTCTGTCCTTGCGTGTGGTGTGGCAGTAGGGTTGTACTTCTTACTCAAACCGCATCTTGGAACAGAAACAGTATCGTGGGTGTGTATTTTGGGAGCAGCACCGTTTGCGGCTCTCGGATTTGTGAAATACAACGGAATGACAGCGGAGAAATTTATATGGGCGTGGATTAAGTCTGAATTTCTTATGCCCAAGAAGTTGGTATTTCACTCCACAAACACCTATTTAGAACTGATGAAACCGAGCATTGAGAAAAAGACAAAGGAGGCTTACAAGAATAATGATTAAGACATTAAACAACATCTTTAAGCAGGATAAGGAAAAATTCGTTGTACCGAAGGGTGTGCAGGACTGTATTCCGGTTACTGCCATCTATGACGACGGTGTTTTCAGAGTGGGCAAAGATAAGTATTCCAAATCTTTTAAGTTTACGGATATTAACTATGCGGTTGCCAGTCGAGAAGATAAGGAAGCGATGTTCCTTGAGTATTCGGAACTGCTTAACTCTCTTGACAGTGGAGCAACAACAAAGCTCACTATCAACAACAGACGACTGAACCGTTTGGACTTTGAGAAAACAATCCTTATTCCTGAAACCGGAGATGAACTTGATGAGTATCGAGAGGAATACAATAAAATGCTTCTTGATAAGGCGACGGGAGCAAATTCAACGGTGCAGGATAAGTATGTGACCATCTCCATCAACAAAAAGAATGTAGACGACGCAAGAACTTATTTTGCCCGTGTGGGTGCGGATTTGATTTCACACTTTTCACGACTTGGCAGTAAGTGCGTGGAACTTGAAACAGATGAGCGACTTCGCATTATTCACGATTTCTTCCGTGTGGGAGAGGAAACCTCGTATCACTTTGATGTTAAGGAAACCCGAAAGAAAGGACACGATTTCAAGGACTATATTTGCCCGGACTCTTTAGAATTTGAAAGTGATTATTTCAAAATCGGCAATCGTTATGGCAGAGTTATCTTTTTACGTGAATATGCGTCCTATATCAAGGACAGTATGGTGGCGGAACTTACGGATATGAACCGAAATCTGATGATGTCCATTGATATTGTACCTGTTCCTACCGATGAAGCAGTCAGAGAAGCCGAAAACAGATTGCTCGGTGTAGAAACCAACATCACGAACTGGCAGAGAAAGCAGAATATGAACAATAACTTTTCGGCAACCGTTCCTTATGATATGGAACAGCAGAAAAAGGAAATGAAAGAGTTTCTTGATGACCTTACCACCCGTGACCAGAGAATGATGTTCGCAGTGCTTACGATGGTGCATACCGCAGATACCAAAGAACAGCTCGATAACGATACAGAAGCGTTGCTCACAACAGCGAGAAAGCATCTTTGTCAGTTTGCGGTTCTTAAATTTCAGCAGATGGACGGACTCAATACCGTTATGCCATACGGTACAAGGAAAATTGATACCTTCAGAACCCTTACAACCGAGAGCCTTGCAGTGTTTATTCCGTTCAGAGTTCAGGATATTTACCACGAGAACGGTATTTACTACGGTCAGAATGTTATCAGTAAAAATATGATAATTGCCGACAGAAAACAGCTTCTTAACGGTAATTCCTTTATCCTCGGTGTATCTGGTGGCGGTAAGTCCTTTGCGGCTAAGGGGGAGATTGAAAATATTATCCTTTCTTCCGACGCCGATGTAATCATCATCGACCCTGAGAGGGAGTATTCCCACCTTGTAAATGCACTTGGTGGAGAGATTATCAATATCTCCGCAACATCGAAAAACCATATCAATGCAATGGATATGAACAAGGACTATGGCGACGGAGCAAATCCTGTTATCTTGAAATCCGAGTTTATTATGTCCCTTTGCGAACAGCTTATCGGCGGTACAAATCTCGGAGCAAAGCAGAAGTCCATTATTGACCGTTGCACTGCAAGCGTTTACCGCACCTATCAGCAGAATGATTACACCGGGCAGGTTCCGACCTTGCAGGATTTCAGAGATGAACTTCTCAAACAGGATGAGCCGGAAGCAAAGGAAATCGCTCTTGCTATTGAGTTGTTTACCCACGGTTCGCTGAACACATTTGCAAAGCAGACAAATGTAGACACTCACAATCGACTTATCTGTTATGACATTCTCGACCTTGGTAAGCAGCTTATGCCAATCGGTATGCTTGTCGTCCTCGATAGCATTTTGAACCGAATCACACAGAACCGAGCAAAGGGTAAGCATACCTTTATCTTCATTGATGAGATTTACCTCTTGTTCCAACACGAGTATTCTGCAAACTTCCTCTTTACACTCTGGAAGCGTGTAAGAAAGTACGGTGCATACGCAACCGGTATCACGCAGAATGTGGACGACCTCTTACAGAGCCATACCGCAAGAACAATGCTTGCAAACAGCGAGTTTATCATTATGCTCAATCAGGCTTCTACCGACAGACTGGAACTTGCAAAGCTTTTGAATATCTCCGACCTTCAGCTTTCGTATATCACGAATGTTGATGCAGGACACGGACTTATCAAGGTTGGCAGTTCTCTTGTACCGTTTGCAAACAAGTTCCCGAAGAATACGAAGTTGTACCGCTTGATGACGACGAAGCCCGGTGAAGGCTTATAAGGAGGTGTTTTCTATGGCAAAAATTCAATTCAGAAACAAAGCACACAGAGATTTCGTCTTTGAAAATCTCGAAAAGTGCAGACACAATGACTGCTATCATCAGGCGTTTTTCTATGTGATGGGCATTTCAGAAGAAACCAGAATGAATATCGGAAAAATGTTTGATTTTAAGAACGATTGCATTGTGCCGGAGGGGATGTATGGTGGCTGGCAGACCAGTGGAACAGTCAAGGTCTGCCACCTTGCCTTTAATCTTTGGAACGGTTTTACGGAGGAGGGAAAAGAAAACCTTTTCACACCGGATGAATTATTCTGTTGCGGATATGCTCCCTACTTTATGGAGGGTATCAAACTCAGGTATCCAGAATATTGTAGAGATTTGACTCCGTCCAAACGAAAAGATATGGAAAGGTAAAGGTATAAAACGATGAATAAGAAATTAAGAATTGCGGTTATATCGCTATTAAGC
Organism: Eubacterium sp. UBA3279; assembly: GCA_002361775.1. Classification (GTDB taxonomy): domain Bacteria; phylum Bacillota; class Clostridia; order Lachnospirales; family Lachnospiraceae; genus Oliverpabstia. The sequence goes on along the minus strand of DETV01000048.1, from coordinate 3,104 downwards.
GTTGTACTTGCTGTGAGTGTTGGCTTCTTGGTCAAAGACTATTGCGACTCAAAAAAACAGGCAGAACTCTATGATAACTTGATTGAAGCCATCGAGGATACAGATGATATGGAAGATGCAATGTCCTATTCCGAAGATAAGGACTTTCTGCCGGACTATCAGGAACTGTATATGCAGAACAACGATATGGTCGGTTGGATAAAAGTTGAGGATACAAAAATCAACTATCCGGTTATGCAGTCAAAAGACAATCCGAATTTCTATCTAAGACACGGATTTGATAAAGGCTACACAGTTTATGGTTGCCCGTATGTGCAGGAAAACTGCGATGTGGACGCTCCGTCAGATAACCTTGTTATCTACGGTCATCATATGAACGACAAGTCGATGTTCGCCGGATTGATGAAGTATGTCGATAAATCTTTTTGGAAAAAGCATAAAACCATTCAGTTTGATACGCTGACCGAGAAAGGCAAATACGAAGTAGTGGTTGCTTTCAAGACAGAAGTATATACAGACAGTCCAAATAGCTTCAGATACTATGATTTTGTCAATGCAGATACGGCAGATGATTTCAATGCGTATATTGCTAAGTGCAAGGAACTTGCTATATATGATACAGGAGTCAATGCAGAATATGGAGATAAATTGATTACGCTTTCTACCTGCGAGTATTCCCGTAACAACGGAAGAATGGTTGTCGTGGCAAAGAAAGTGGCTGAGTAAGGAGGGATAAGCCTTGTATGATTAGTTTGATAAATTTAGCGGTGTTGTTCGTAGCAAAGGTTGCGGACAATGCCCTAAGTACCACAAAAACAATATTAGTACAAAGAAGTCGGTGGATACTTGCAGGCATTGCGGTTATCATATCCGACTTCATTTATTTTTGGATAACGAAAAGAGTTGTTTCTGCGAATAACGAGATTGCAATGTTTGTTGTTGCTGTTGCAGGTGGTGTGGGTTGTTCTCTCGCCTGCTTTATCAATGAGAAAATGTCAAAGGACAGAACCTATGTGAATGTTATTATGTCCGATGACCTTGAAGAAATGAAGCATTTACGAGATTTTCTAGCACAGCACCACATCACAAATGTTGCAAGCGACAGCTACACTCTTGACTGGAACGCAAAGACAATCTCTATTACTGCTTATCCCGAAACAAAAGCAGAAAGCCGATTGATTAACGAGTATATTGCCGACAGTTCGACAAAATTCAAGAGAGTTATTCAACCGGCTTAGGAAGGAGGTTTGATGTGGCTGATATTAAAACAAGAGAAACAGTCAAAGGCACGATAAAGACCTTGGATAAAGCTGCCATTGCCGATCAGAAAATGAAACAGGCATATATCGCCACAAAGGACAAAGCAGAACATTCGGTAAATACAAATGAGAATACTGCGGAAGAATATGCTGCCGATAAGACGGAAGCCGGAATTGATGAAATCGCACATAAAGGTGCGTATGCTTTTGATAAAGTCGGACGAAAAGGCGTTCAGGAAACAAAGCAGAATATTCAATCTGCCAAAGAGGGCATACAGCGTTTCAAACAGCAGAGAGCAGAAAAGGCAATGAACGCTCAGAAAACGCAAGGTAGACCTACAACGGTTGGTAGTTCTTCAGCACAGACGCAAACAACATCGGCAATCAGGACACTTGAAAAGCCGGAGAAAATGGTTAAACAATCTGCGACTTCCGCAGGAAAGAAGAATATTAAACTTGCAGGTAAGGAAGCGGCAAAAACAACACAGAGGTCTGTTAAGACTGCCGAGCATACCGCAAGGGCAAGCATTAAGACTAGTCAGCAGACGGCAAAAGCCGCACAGAAAACCGCTCAGGCAACGGTTAAGGCTTCACAGAAAGCAGCTCAGGCGGCAAAGAAAGCGGCAAAAGCTACAGCAGATACCGTCAAAGCCACAGCGAGAGCTACCGTTGCGACAGTCAAAGCGATTATTGCAGGGACAAAAGCACTTGTAGCAGCAATCGCCGCAGGCGGTTGGATAGCGGTGCTGGTTATTATGATTGTCGTGTTGTTTGGTGCTGCCGTAGCAATGTTTGGAGGAGGAAGTGACAGTAATTCCTATACTCCGGTAAGTGCAGAGGTAGAAGCCTATGAACCTATCATACAGAAATATGCCAAAGAGTACGGCGTTCCTGAGTATGTAGAACTTATCAAGGCGGTTATGATGCAAGAAAGCGGCGGAAGAGGGCTTGACCCTATGCAGGCAGCAGAGGGAAGTTTCAATACGAGGTATCCGCACGAACCCAATGGAATTAAAGACCCTGAATATTCTATCCAGTGTGGAGTTCAGGAATTGAAAGCGGCTCTTACTTTGGCAGAAGTGGAAAGTCCGATAGATATGGAGCATATCAAACTTGCCCTGCAAGGCTACAACTTTGGTAATGGGTATATTTCTTGGGCAAAAACAAATTATGGTGGATATTCCTATGCCAATGCAGTAGAATTTTCGACAATGCAGGCTTCCAGACTTGGGTGGAGCAGTTATGGAGATACGCAGTATGTCGCTCACGTTCTGAGGTACTATCCGTATGGGCGAGCCTTTACTGCCGGAGGTAATCAGGCGATTGTTGAGGTTGCCTTGACGCAGGTAGGCAATCAGGGCGGACAACCTTACTGGAGCTGGTATGGCTTTAACAGCCGAGTGGAATGGTGTGCCTGCTTCGTATCTTGGTGTGCTGACCAATGCGGATATATTGAAAGTGGACTTGTTCCGAAATTTGCAGGTTGTGTGGACGGTGCAAACTGGTTTAAGTCAAATGGAAAATGGCAAGACCGCACTTATGAACCAAAGGCAGGAGATATTATCTTCTTCGATTGGGAAGGCGACGGTACAACAGACCACGTTGGTATCGTAGAGAAGTGTGAGAACGGCACAGTTTATACCGTAGAGGGTAACTCAGGCGACGCCTGCAAGCAAAGACAGTACGCAGTCGGAAGCAGCAATATCTATGGATACGGTATTCCGGCGTATTAAAAATTCCAGACGGTGTCTGGAAAATCGAAAAGATGGCTGCTCAGTTGAGTAGCCATCAGGTACATTATGAGAAATCGGTTGTTTCTCTGTTATTCAGGAAAATATGGTGTGT